>CAIKNE010000032.1 GCA_903828695.1 uncultured Burkholderiales bacterium
AGCTCGCTTATTAAAGGATAAAAAGGACAAAAGGGACAAAAGGGACAAAAGGGACAAAAGGGACAAAAGGGACAAAAGGGACAAAAGGGACAAAAGGGACAAAAGGGACAAAAGGGACAAAAGGGACAAAAGGGACAAAAGGGACACTGAGGGAGCCAACCCCGAGCTGAATCAACCTGACCCAGGGCATTCCTTGGAGGCCCATGTGCTGATGATCTCCCCCGTTTTACGACTGCAGTCCAATGAGGGTGCGATAGACCCCAACCATTCCCCTCATCTCCAAGACGCGCAGACCAATAGGGGGGCCCAAGAGAGTCTCCATCAGGAGTCAACATGAGCCTGAACCTTGCGTCCCGGTGTGTTGAGATCTTATTTTCCTTGAGTTTGTTGGTCCAAACACTCGAGTACTTCAAGCTCCTGCCCTATACGCAGGAGGAGGGCATTTGGGCCTGGCACCTGCAACGCGCAGATATCCCTTCAAACCAAAGGTTCGCCCACTGGATGTTTGATATCTTGCTCACTCCACTGGGTTACAAGACCTTATTGGCTCTCAGGCTTACAGCGGCACTGAGTTTGGTGCTCACGAGCGTGAGCATTTGGGGTGCTTGGTTCTTACTCCTCTCTAATTTAGTACTGCTCGTGCGTTGGAGGGGGGCCTTTAACGGTGGGAGTGACTTTATGACCCTGGTGCTCACCTGCGGATTGGCGTTGGGTCAGACGTGCGCCTTGTTTGTGGGCGACGCGATGGGGTGGGTCGTAGCCCTTTGGTACATTAGCATCCACTCCATAACCTCTTACTTCATGTCTGGATGGGTGAAACTCATCAGCAAGGAGTGGATTACCGGCATATGCATGCCGATATTTTTGAATACGGGGGTTTTTGGACCCCTCAGTTCGGGAAGTGTCTTGGCCCAAAGACCCATTGCCGTCCTATGCAGTTGGGGCTTCATTCTTTGGGAGGCGCTGATGCCGTTGGCATTGGTCAATGTCAAGTTGGCTTGGGTTTTTTGCTCCATTGCCCTGGTTTTTCACTTTCTGGTCTTTTTGTTTTTTGGACTGAACCGATTTTTTTGGGCTTGGGCGGCCAGTTTGCCCGCCATTTTGTACTGCTCGACCTGGGTTTTTTAGGAGGATTGCAACTCTTAGGCGGGTTGTTTAATCGGGAAAATTCATCATTTAATACTTATTAAGTTCTAATAAATTGCATATATTTCAATAATTTCCCGATTTCTCATTGTTAATTTTGAGGGATTGCCTAAAATGGATGTCCCACCTGAGAGTCTTCAAATTCGGTGGTGTTCGGCTTGGGTGCAAGCTTGCCTTGGGCAGGCGGACCTAAGAGCATTATTTAGTAGATTAGAGATTTTTTTCAGATGCAATTGATGTGGCTATCAGGACCAACGGGTTCTGTAAAAACAATTTCGATAACCTTACGCACAGTTTTGGCAAGCATTAGCGTTGCCGCGCTTACGCTATTGATGCTCGGTTTTTTGTTGCATTTTGTGGGTTTCAAAATCGCAGTTGAATACAACCCCGAGCTTGCTCGCAGCATGGGGGGCGTGACCACTGAGGCGGAACAGCGTCGGATGGAGGCAATTTACCGCGAAGATTTGGATAAGATGCGAGCCTCCCTTCAGGCGACAGTGACTGAGATCAAGCAATTAGAGGCGCTGAAAAACCATTTCATGGAAATAGCGACCCCCACCAATCTGAGAGACAAGTGGTCCCACAACAAGGACGACAGCCGCGGTGGGCCGTTTATTGCACCGCGAATTTTGAGTACCTTTATCAGGCTCCCCCTGGGTCAAGAGTTGGACAAGACTTTGCTTGATATCAATCAAACCCAAGAAGCGCTTAAGGATATTCACGCCAAATGGGATCAACAAATTGAGTGGTTGGCTACCCTGCCAACAGGCATTCCCGTGCACGGGGACTTTAGGATAACCAGCGGGTTTGGAATTCGCAATGACCCCTTCACCGGATCACTTGCCATGCATGAAGGCCTCGATTTTGCTGCCAACGTGGGTACCCCTGTCGTCACCACAGGCCCCGGGACAGTGGTTCGGTCCTCCTGGGACGCAAGTTACGGCAACGTCGTTGAGGTCTCTCACGCAGAGGGCTTTGTGACCCGCTACGCACACCTGTCCAAACGACTCGTCGCTGAGGGCGATAAGGTGGAGAGAGGCGATCAAATTGGTGAGATCGGGACTACAGGGCGCTCGACAGGCCCTCATTTGCACTATGAAGTGTTCAGAAAAGATCATCTACTGAACCCGGTGCAGGTTTTGCCCTTTGGGCCCACTGTTTAAGCTTTCCTAACTAAGCTTCTTTTTTGTTAGTGCAGTTCTTCCTTTCTGGAGTCAAGTATGTTTGAGAAACTTCGTGATAAAACACTAACAACAACCCAGGAACGTTTTGATACGATTATTGGTAAGACAACACAAATTTATGGTCGCTTGGTTCTCTTGGATAGCGTTCGCATTGACGGTAAAGTGGTTGGCAATATTGAGACCAATAAGGACAACAAGGTAACCGTTGCGATAGGCTCAAGCGGCGAGGTCTCGGGCGACATAACCGCCTACCGCGTGATGGTTGCCGGTAAGGTTGAGGGCAACATTTACGCAACCGAGCGTGTCGAGTTTCACAAAGAATCCATTGTCCACGGAGACATCTCCTACGGCTCTATTGCGGTTGAACACGGGGCTAAACTCTTGGGCTTGGTTATTCAAAACCCTACTGGGAATCCCCCTACTGCAGCCAGCGATGCAAGCTCAGCCATTCGCAACGCACAAAACGGTGTGTCCAACTAACCTTCCCCTCACTTTGCCAAGAGACCCCTCTCTTTACTGCTTCAAATCGGCTTTACTTCGCACCTCCCTTTGTCTTCATACAGCGATCGACTAGGGGTTCGCGTCTTTGAGTTATATGCCTTGAGCTTATGGCGTTTTAAATAGTGATATTGAGCTTTTAATTTGAGGCGAAAAAGAATTTACACTATCTCTACCTGTTCTGGTGTGGAGTTGGTTTCTGGGTTAAGAGACAACGAACCATCTTGGGTCTTTACTGAGGAATTTCATGCAATTACATCCTGATCATCCAATCCATTCAGTCCACAGTGAGCACACTGCTGAGTGGTACGACCGTATGTATAACAACCGCGCTTTGGTGCCTGACTATGCGGAGCATTTTGCGCTTTGGCAAAGTCGCTCTGAGACAGCTCGCAAGGAGCTGCGCTCAGTCATTGATGTAGCGTATGGACGTGCCAACAAAGAGAGCTTGGATATATTCCCCTCTGAGGTCCCGCATTCTCCCGTGGTTGTCTTTATTCACGGCGGCTACTGGCGCTCGTTGGATAAAGCGGACCACTCCTTTGTTGCGCCAACGCTTACCAAGATGGGCGCTTGTGTAGTCGTGCCTAACTATGATTTGTGTCCCAACGTCACTATTCCCCAAATTACGATGCAAATGGTCAAGTGTCTTCACTGGATCCATAAAAACATTAAACATTGGGGTGGAGATCCTCGACAAATTCATGTGATCGGCCACTCCGCAGGGGGCCACCTTGCAGCGATGCTCATGGGGTGTCACTGGAGTGAGTATGATCCAGAGTTGCCCAATGATCTTGTCAAAAGCGGACTCTCCATCTCCGGGCTCTTTGATCTTTTGCCTCTCACCAAAACACCCTTTCTGAGTGATTCTTTAAGACTGACGAAGGAGGATGCTTTGCGCTGTAGTCCTGCGCTAATGGCGGCTCCCAGCGCTGGAAAGTTTCTGAGTGTTGCGGGGGCGGCGGAGAGTGCAGAGTTTGTTCGACAAAACCATCTCATCCGCGAGTCTTGGGGTGAGCACAGAGTTCCAATTTGTGAGGACTTGCCTGGCTTAAATCACTTTAGTGTGATGAGCGCTTTGGTCACTCCGCATCACCGCTTAAACGAACTCGCTCAATCCCTCCTAGATTAATTGGACTCTCTCTTTCGTTGAAATGTCAGGACTCAAGGCCTCAAGGCTTGCACAAACTTTGAGTCTAACTTTCAAGCTGACACGCGTGGAGTAGAGGATTCATTGAATTGAGAGGTTGAGTCCATCGCCAGCTTATCCCCTATCCTGATATTTGTGAGTCTGCGTAAGGCTTGAAATGACAACGCTTGGTATCGCCTCACATCTCCTCTCATCGTTACAATCAATTTTATGAATACAGCTACCATCGACTCCACCATTTTCAAAGCTTACGACATTCGAGGCGTAGTACCGACCTCCTTGAATGAGCACATTGCACATTTGTTGGGTCTTGCATTCGCAAAAGCAGCGCTCGCGTTAAATGAGCGAACTGTTGCAGTTGGACGCGATGGGCGACTGAGTGGTCCCAGTCTAAGTAAAGCTTTAATTGAAGGCCTTCAAGCGGGCGGGGTTGACGTCATAGATGTAGGAATGGTTACAACTCCTATGCTGTACTTTGCAGCGCAGACGCTTTGCACCAGTGGAATACAAATTACGGGTAGTCATAATCCTAAGAATTACAACGGGTTTAAGATGGTGCTTGCAGGAAAGGCCATCTACGGTGAAGAGATCTTGTCTTTGTACCAAGAGATGAAAAAAAACATGCTAGAGGGGCAAGACAATAAAGTGGTGCCTCACCAAGGAGCACTGCGCCGTGTTGATCTGAGTGCTGATTACGCTCAACGGATCACTGGAGATATCGTTTTAAAGCGGAAGATGAAAATCGTGGTCGATAGTGGTAACGGGGTAGCAGGGGCGAGTGCTCCCGCCATATTCAGGGCTCTGGGGTGTGAGGTGATTGAACTCTTTAGCGAGGTGGACGGTGAGTTCCCCAATCACCATCCAGACCCCAGTAAGCCCGAGAACTTGAAGGATCTCATTCACGCACTCCAGAGCTCGGATGCAGAACTGGGTTTAGCGTTTGATGGGGACGGAGACCGTTTGGGTGTCGTGACCAAAGACGGGCAAACCATTTATCCCGATCGTCAAATGCTTTTGTTTGCCAAAGATGTTTTAAGCCGTGTGCCAGGTGGAACCATCGTCTTTGATGTGAAGTGCTCTCAGCAACTCGCACCTGCTGTAGCGTCTATGGGTGGAGAGCCTTTGATGTTTAAGACAGGCCACTCTCTTATCAAAGCGCAGATGAAGAAAGTGGACTCACCCCTCGGGGGTGAGATGAGTGGGCACATCTTTTTTAAGGAGCGTTGGTACGGCTTTGATGACGGCACATACGCGGGTGCGCGTTTATTGGAGATTCTCAGCTCCAGTCCAAACGCCAGTGATGTGCTGAACGCCTTGCCAACCAGTTTCTCCACGCCCGAGTTGAATGTGCCTTGTCGTGAGGGAGAGCCGCACCAAGTGACTCAAAGTCTTTTGGACATTGCAAAAGCCAAAGCTCATCAACACGAACTCCCTGGGGCCGATAAATCTCCGGCCCTTTGCGATGTAGATGGACTGCGAATCGACTGGAGTGATGGTTTTGGACTCATCAGGGCCTCTAACACTACGCCCGTGTTAGTGCTGCGTTTTGAGGGGCAAACCCATGAGGCATTGTCACGAATTGAGCGCGATATGATGGCGTTGCTTAGAAGCGTTAAACCCGATGCCACCTTTCAAGGTTCAGCTCACTGATTGATGAATAAAAATATCAATCCATTTATTCACATAAGCTTAGCGCTCTTACATAAGTCACACCTTGAAGATCTTGATCGTTAAACTCTCCTCCTTAGGAGACGTTGTTCACACCTTACCCGCAGTGATGGATATAAGGGCGCATCTACCTAACGCTCAAATTGATTGGGTTGTAGAGAGTGGATTTGCGCCTTTGCTTGCGGTCTCACCCAGCGTCAATCATGTGATCGAGTGTGATATTCGTCGGTGGCGAAAATCATGGTGGACACGCTCCACGAGGCTTGAGTTCAAAGAGTTTAAAGAACGACTACAAAAAACCGATTACGACGCAGTCATTGATTTACAAGGCCTCTCCAAGTCTGCATTTGTCTCTTGGCTTGCCTCTTTAAGTCCAAGAGGTAAGCGCTTTGCAATAGGCAACCAAACCGACGGCGCCTCGTATGAGCCGATCACTCGGTGGGTGGCGGATACGCCCGTAGTGGTGCAAAGTAGGGTGCACGCTGTTGAGCGCTCACGCATTATTTGCGCTAGCGCTTTGGGCTATGAATACCCATCAAATGATGTTGACTTGAGCTCAGACATCAAAGGCAGCCGTGCCCCAGCATTGGCAGTGACTCCTTCGACCTTGGTTTTACCTAACACTGTAGCCTTGATTCACGCAAGCTCTAGGGAGGACAAAACCTGGCCGCTCGCTTACTGGACGCAGCTCGGTGAGGCGCTTCAGGCAAGAGGTTTTAATATCGCACTACCCCAAGGGTCTGAGGCTGAGTTGGAGCAGGCGAGAAAGATATCCAACACCTTGGTTGGCTCGAAGGTTTGGCTCAAAATGGGTCTTGACGAGGTGAGTGCTCATTTGGCCGCTTGTGTGGGGGTAATAGGTGTAGACAGCGGACTCAGTCATATTGCTGAGGCCCTTGACCTACCCCTGGTTCAAATTTACAACTTCCAGACCAACTGGAGAACAGGGCCCACGAGACATCCATTTCAGACAAGCGTTTACGCGGATCCAACGCCTGGTGTTAAAGTTGTGCTCGCACAGTGGGATGCGTCTTGGGAGCTTTATAAGCATGGGTCGCACCCAGTGGTTCGGCAGCATTCCAATCAACTCACGCCAACCGGTCTTGTTACAGAGTCTGAGATGGGCGAGGTTTTGAGCGACAACGGGGATTCATCAATGGGCTTGACTTCTTCACCCCAGAGTCCTCCCTCAGCCTCTGTGCCTCTCACTCAGTCAACGCCCAAAGTGAAGTCGAGTAAGACTTCAAAGAAGGCGGTTACTGAAAAAGAAGTTGCTCCCAAGCCCGCTACTATTAAGACCGTTACTCCTAAGCCTGCCTCTGCAAAGCCCGTGAAATCCGATCCCCCTCCTAGCCCTCAGCTTGGTTTGTTTGATTGATCGGCACTGCACAATGAACGACCGCATGAAACAAGAACCTTTGGCGTTTGGTTTTAAGTGCTCCCTAACTTTGTACTCAGGTTTGATGCGTTTGCTGGGGCCTTTGCTGCGTATCAAAGCAAAGAGAAGAGGGCGCAATGAGCCTGGTTACTTGCACGCAATTGAGGAGCGGTTTGCAAGGTATGATTTACTTGCAAACAGCGATCTGCGCAGTTTTAAAGAAGGAGCTATTTGGATACACGCAGTCTCCTTAGGGGAGACTAAAGCAGCAAACGTGCTTGTCACGGCTTTGATAGAGTCCAACCAGCAGCGTTCTGCGCAAGGGGCAGAGTCTCCACGTTTTTTGTTGACGCATTCAACCGCTACAGGTCTTCAAGCAGGACGCGAGTTGATAAATAGCTTGGGACTGAGTGCAAACAACGCGCTACAAGTTTGGTACCCCTGGGATACGCCCGAGGCAGTGTGCCGATTTATCCATCAGTTCAAGCCGCGATTAGGTCTCTTAATGGAGACTGAGGTATGGCCTAACATGGTGATGGCTTGTAAGCGAGCGAATATGCCGTTGATTTTGGTCAATGCTCGCTTGAATCCGAAATCTTTTAAAAGTGCAGACGCGCTTGGCGTGTTTGCGAAAACGGTTTATCAAAACTTAACCGCAGTATTTGCGCAAGCCCCCGCTGACGCTGAGCGTTTGAAAGCTTTAGGTGCGCCGGTCCTTGGAACCTTTGGTAATCTTAAGTTTGATGCGAGTGTGAACGAAGAACAATTTAGGTGTGGTCAAGCTTTTGCAAAGAAACATTACCAGCAATTTAAAAAACCAGTGATTGTCTTTGCCAGCTCAAGAGAGGGGGAGGAGGCGCTTTTCTTTCACGCGCTTCTTGCGGATCGCTCACTGATAGAGGGTGTACAGTGGCTCATCGTTCCTCGCCATCCGCAGCGTTTTGATGAGGTCCAAAAGATTGGTCGCCAGTTTGGTTTCGCAGTCTCTAGACGAACACCTGCTGAGCCTGATTCAACCAGTGCAGAATACTTTGATCAAAGGGGAGTCAATGCGAATCATGTATCCCAAGTTTGGATAGGAGATACGGTTGGCGAGATGCCCTTGTATTACGGGATGGCGAGTGTTGCACTACTTGGTGGTAGCTTTGAGCCTTTGGGTGGGCAAAACTTGATAGAGGCAGCTGCTTGTGCTTGTCCCTTGGTGATGGGGCCTCATGTTTTTAATTTTTCACAGGCTGCAAAGCAGGCCTTGGAGCGAGGCGCAGCGCTTGAAGCTCAGACCCTGCACGAGGCTTGTCAAATAGCTCGTCAAATTGCTTTAGACACCACTTTGCAAACACGGATGTCTCATTCGGCGCTTGAGTTTGCTGCAGAAAATAGGGGTGCAGTCTCTAAAACAGTGGAGGCTTTAAAGAATTATCTATAAAGCACTCATGAGCGCATGCACTGAGCTAGGTATTATTTCTCTAGTAAATTGTTAATTGCAACCAAGTCCTCTTGCGACAGAGTTCCGTTGGCTTGTTTGAGTTTTAGCTCTCCAACCAAGACCTGGTACCTCGCCTTGGCCAACTCACCCTTTGTTTGGTAAAGCTGACTTTGGGCATTGAGCACGTCAATGTTGATACGAATACCCACGTTGTACCCTAGTTTGTTGGCGTCAAGGGAGACCTGACTGGAGTTTTGAGCGGCCTCTAAGGCTTTCACCTGTGCAAGTCCAGAGGCGACGCCTAAATAGGCCGTTCGAGTTCCAAGACTGACGCTTCTGCGGGCTGCGTCTAAATCATCCCGTGCTTTTTCTTCCAATGAAATCGATTCTTGAATCCTGTTGTAGGTATACATTCCGGCAAAGAGCGGCAAATTCATGACAACCGCAAAACTGGTGGTATTCACTCTTGAGTCAGACCCCTGTGAGGAAATGCCTTGGTAGTTGATACCGCCTAAGTTGACTTGATCGGTGTACTGCGTCTGAAAGTTAATGACAGGTTTGTGCCCATCATAGGCCTTCTCGATCTCCAGCTGTGCGACCTCAAGGGCAAGTCTTGCGTTCAAGATGCTGGGGTGCGTGTCCTCAGCCTCCTTGACCCACTCCTCGGGATCGTCCTTGGCGAGTGGGGGGAGCTTGGAGCCTTTGGCAAGCGGTTTGGGATGCGTGTTGACCATACCTACCAGTTGATCTAAGATGAGTTTTTTAACACGTACGTCGTTGGTAGCGGCAATCTCTTGTGAGCTATTTAAGTCGTAGCGAGCCTGTGCTTCGCGTGAGTCTGTGATTGTTGCCGTGCCCACTTCGAAATTGCGTTTGGCCGCAGCGAGTTGTTCACCGATCGCGTTTCTTTGAGCGCGCACGACCTCCAAACTATCTTGACTGGCCAGCAAATCAAAATAGGCTTGGGAGACCCGTACCAACAAATCTTGCTCTGCAGCAACAAGTTGTGACGCGCTTTGACTCAGTTGCTTGCGACTTTGTTTGTATGTCGCGTAATTGGTTGGGTTGTAAAGCGGTTGACTCGCGGTAAATGTAGCAGTGTGTGTGCCGAGCAACTGTTGATAAGGGTTGGTAGGCTGTGCAACATTCACGTTTTGATGTTGATCCGTCGTGGATAAACTAACGGTTGGTAGCAGTCCAGCTAAAGATTCGTCTGCTTTGTATTTATTTGCCTGGAAGAGTGCCTTAGCGCCTTGGTAGTTTGCATCATAAGCTTTGGCCGATTCGTACAACTCTATCAGGCTTTGTGCCTGTGCACTGTTTGAAAAGCCAAATCCCAAGCCTGTACCAAGCGTCATACACAACGCAGCACGAACGGCCGCTTTTACGGGCAAAACACGAAATAGTTTCATAAGATTTCCTCTGGACAAGCATTAACCCGTCAAAAAATTGACAAGGATCCCCAAGGAATGAGCAATAAACAGGCCAGTCAAAATGGCCAATTTTTGCCACATCTTGACCCTTGTTACATTTTGTGTTTGGAGAACTCGAATTGGGTTAGGTTTTAAAAGGCTATTGATATGTGTCAAGTTCACCCGTCTTGAGAACGCCTAAGCTATACACCATAAGAAATTTAGCGACTAGTGCTAAATTAACGCTATGATTTGGCAAGGAGAAATCAGAATATGAAGAATTTGATCAATACCGCTCCCACCTATTTTGGGTTGAAGGTTGGCTTATGTCTGACGATCGCTGGCAGTTTGCTAGGGTGCGGGGGGGGCGATAAATCCATGGTCTTAGACTGTAGCGGCAAGACCATCGTGAGCGATTATGTGGTTAAGGGTGCAAGCACAGAAAAGCGCACCGAGGACACGATTCGGATGAGCATTGAGGGGAAAAGTGTTGATGTCTCAGGAACCGCAGCTAAGCATTTCCTAAAGAGCTATGCAGTCTGCAATGACGGAGACCGCATTTCTTTTGAAGATAGTTGTCGAAAAGTGCTCACCGATGAAACACAACTTGCCTACAGTGTTAATAGCTATACTGGGCAGTACGACCGCGGGACCAAAATTCTTACCATGAGCACTGCTGAGAGGTCTTATGAAAGGTCGAATAAAAGCGAATCATTTCATATGAAATCGCAGTCGCTCAGGGACGGTAAATACTCTTGCAGCGCTTTTTAGAAGTGAAATGCTGAGGGCTCATGGACGCCCTGGAGTCTTGGGATCACAGTGTCCCAAAGCACTTTGTGTGTGAAACTGTCAGGGCCGTGACGGGTCACCAGGCAAGTCTGCATGACCGGTTCTTCGCCAACAACTGCGATCAGTCGACCGTTGATTTGGAGCTGATCTAAGAGTTGCTGTGGAATCTGCGGAACAGAGCCCTGCAACACGATAGCTTCAAACGGTCCTTCTGCGGGACTGCCCTGCATACCGTCTCCCACTCTAACTTCGGCATTGCCAATAGAGGCTTTTTGTAAGTTGGCTTTGGCGTTAAGCGCTAATTCCGCATCACACTCAATACTGATGACGCGTTTGCAAAGGCTTGCGAGCAGCGCCGTCGAGTAGCCGCTCCCAGTACCAATTTCAAGAACTTTTTCTGAGCCTGTCAAATGCAGATCATGCACGAGTCTTGCACCTATGCAAGGTGCCAGCATAAATTGGCCACTGGACAAAGGAATTTCCGTGTCGCTATAAGCCATATCTTGATAAGCCAAGGGAGTGAAGATTTCGCGCTTGGTTTTTTGTAGCGCATCTAGAACTCTCAAATCAAGCACTTGCCATGTCCTGATTTGTTGCTCGACCATGTTGAAACGTGCTTGATCTAAATTCATATAGTTAACCCAATTAACCCAAAACGTATCTAAAAGTAGGTCTTTAAGACCAGGGTCTATTTTAGCAATGAATTAACAGGAGATGAGGTTTTATTACCCCCGTCGATTTTCTTAGGTTAGAAGCAATCCAAGCCACTCCTTGAGAATCCAGCGTGAGTCTTGGAGGCCTTCCTCCGAGGGGAGTGCGTCCAGCACTGCAGAGCCCGAATGGAGCACAAAACCCATAGGAGCTGGGATAACTGTAAATCCGGCTTCCCTGAAGTTCCTGCTCGCGCGTGGCATATGCCATGCATGGGTCACCAAAGCGACGCTTTTGATGCCCTTGGGGGAGAATGCGGCGTAGCTTAAGTTTGCATTTTCCCGCGTATCCCTGGAGGCACCTTCTGCGTACTTAAGCTCTATATTCCAGTCTCTTTTAAGCGTTGCTGCAGCGACCTGCGCCTCTGAGGGGCCTTGGGTCGTGTCACCCCAACCGATACCACCGGAGTAGACAATCGGCAGGCCAGTGAGTTTGGATAAGTAAACAGCGTACCTGAGACGGTCATATGCGTTGCTCGCCAATTCAGGGCCAGCGTAGGATGGGTTGAAGCTCTCGGTGCCTCCGCCTAAAACAAGAATAGCTTGAGCGGCACTCAGCTGGGTCGTTGAGACGGGTTCAAACTGGGGCAAAAAATGCTTGGACATCCAAACTGCAGTGTCCTCGCAGCTCAGTGTCCAAAGCACCAGGCTACCCGTTAAGATGAGACCAGTGGACGTTTTTTTTAGTGCTCCCTTAATTTTAGCCCTTGAGGACGTACCCCTACCCCTACTCCTACCCATACCCAAACCGATCCCTATAAAGACGAGTAACAAGGGTCCCGCTGGCGGTAGGATGAGCGCAGTTAAGATGGGTTTTAGAAAAAGCAAAGAGCTTATATTCATGACGGTGTGTATGGACCCAAAAGTTGATGAACAAATCGATTGCTCAACGTGATCTAAATGAAGTTGCATTCAGCGTGCAGGTAGGGAGCATAACTTGATTGAGACAAAGTTATCAAGCGTAATTTTTAAGTATTGTATATACTAGTGAGCTACGCAATAAGGAGTGAGCATTGGCTTATCGCTGATGACTTGTTCTTACACTCTAGAAAATTTTAATTTGAAAAAATTTATATGACTATCGAATCGATCACAATTGGTGGGGGATGTTTTTGGTGTGTCGAAGCTGTGTTCGAACTCGTGAGAGGCGTTCAGCGTGTTGAGTCTGGTTACTCTAATGGGCAAACTCTAAACCCAACCTACGAGCAGGTCTGCTCGGGTAGAACGGGCCATGTTGAGGTCCTTAAAATTGAGTTCGATACGCGTGTTATTCAATTAAAAGATATATTGAATATCTTCTTCGCGCTTCACGACCCGACCACGTTGAACCAGCAAGGCAATGATGTTGGAACCCAATACCGCAGCGGCATCTATTTTGAGAGTGCTCTCCAAGAGTCAACCGCAAGGGCTGTGATCAAAGATTTAACCGAGCAAAAGATATTTGATCAACCCATTGTTACCGAGGTGGAGCCACTTTTGAATTATTCATCTGCTGAGGCTTATCATCAAAACTACTTTACCAACCATCCCGAGCAAGGATACTGCTCGTATGTGGTGGCGCCGAAAGTCGCAAAGTTTAGAAAAAACTTTGCGCATTGGATGAAGCCTTGACGCCGTCTGCAGGCAAGATCTGAATTCTGGCCCTCATCTGAAGTCTTTGAATTGGTCTCTATCTTTTCCTCTCTTGTCCCAGTTGCTTTACTGATTGGTATCGGCTACGCCGTTGCAAAATGGGGTGTCGTCACCATATCGGGTGCTCAAGACCTAACGCGTCTTACGTTTAACGTGCTTGCCCCTGCGCTTCTTTTTCATACCATGAGTCAGGTGCATCTGCAGGAGTTAAACATTGCTCCTGTTGCACTGTATTTCGTTGTTGCGCTTTCATTGTTTTTCTCAAGCATTGGCGCCCTTGGCTTTAGTCGCACAAGCACAGTGCTCGGTCTTGCCGGCACCTACAGCAATACCACCATGATCGGGGTGCCCTTGATTGGGTTGGTGTACGGTGCTGCGGGTTTGGTATTTCTTTTTACACTCATCTCCGTTCACGCTATTATTTTGCTCACGACAGCGACTGTTGCGCTTGAGTTGTCGTTGCTTAAAGAGAGTGGCCATGACGCTTCGCTTGAGCTGAGGGGTTCCTTAAGCCCTGGGGTCACGGTTTTACGGGCGCTAAAGAATGCAACGCTTCACCCGGTTCCGTTACCGATTATGGGCGGAATGATTTTTGCGCATTTTGGCTGGAAATTACCGGAACTCATTGATCAACCTGTGGTTTGGGTGGGGCAGGCTTTCTCACCACTTGCGCTAATGCTCGTTGGAATTAGTCTTTACACAGCAATAAAAGAACAAGCGGATCTTTCAATCTCAAAGAAACCTATGCATCTGCGGCGTGCTGATGAGCACCAAGCCAATACGGCGCAGCCTCTAGGCGTCTGGCAAGTAGCAACGGTATTGACGTTCGTTAAAAACCTTGTCAACCCATTGCTGGTGCTCTTTATTGGGCACTGGGTGGGTATTCAAGGTCTGGCCTTGTCGGTGATGGTGCTTGCAGCTAGTATGCCGATTGGAGCAAATGTATTTCTATTTTCTCAAAGGTATAGCGTCTGCCAAAGGGAAATAACGATCGCGGTTTCTGCTTCTACATTAGCAGCTATGGTCAGTGTTCCCTTTGTGATGTGGCTGACGCAGTTGATGAATTGATGGCTTAGGGCTTTAGGGTCTGGCGCAAAGCTCGATTGTTTAGAGCTGCTGCGTGAGGCAAAATAGTAAATGTTTGTAATTGTTCGTAATGGCTTCAAATATTTAAATTACTTTATGGTTCAAACTGCACGTCTACATTGTTATTTATGTGTGCTGCTCTTTGTTTTTTTGGGGCGTAACGCCTACTCGGATACAAATAGCCATTTGAAAATCTATACTGCAGGCACTCCCGTCACAACCCAGCCGTGCAAGCCTTTGACTCAATCCATTGCCTTAATGGGCGGGGGGGCAGACGTGAAGGCTGTTTATCCCTGGCTGATTAGGAAGGCTTCAGAATGCGGTATTTATCAAAAAGCTCGGCCTGGTAATTTTCTCATCATACGCTCGGAGGGTGACGGGGAGTATTACAGCTCAATTTTAGATTTAGCAGGAGTTGCTTCGGTACAAACCTTGGTCGTCCCAGACCATTCATCTGCCAATGATCCAAAATTAGACAATTACATCTTAAATGCATCCGTAATATGGATATCAGGCGGGGACCAACGCGTTTACTACGATGCTTGGAAGGGATCGCGTTTGTTGTCTTTAATCAAAGAGAAAATTCGTTATGCAAACGTCCCTCTTGGGGGCGCAAGCGCTGGCATGATGCTGCTTGGAAACTATATACATGCAGGTGAGCCGGATCACATTTTGACGTCCAGGGAGGCACTGCAAGATCCCTACAACCCTTACATGGTACTGCGAAGAGGTTTTTGGCCGAGTACAAAGGAGATTTACGAGGACGCACCCTACAGAGTTTTTAAGAAAACAATTATTGATTCGCATTTTGACACACGAAACCGAATGGGTCGAACGCTCACCTTTCTTGCAAGAAATCTAGCCGACAAATGGTCTATTCCTTATAAGGGTAGTCCTCAATTTATCCCGCAAAGTCACGCCATTGCAGTGGACGGAGAAACCGCGCTTTTGATTGAGGAGAATAGGGCGGGCGAGTTCCTCGCGTCCATCATTATCAATCCCAGGGTAACGGGATCGGCTTACTTTATCAACCCGACTCAATTCCCCCTATGCGCTAAAAACGGGAAATCCCTGGACTCTAGTTGTGCAGGTCCGCTTACATTTACACACATTCAAATCAATCGATTGATTGGGACAGACACCCGCTCTCAAAATTTATTTAACCTATCCCAGTGGAAGCCACTTTCTAATGCCTCCAGTGTTAATTTTGAGGGATATGAGATCAATATCCATTCAGGAAGGCTTTACTCATTGGGTAACAATGGAAAAATTTATTGACTACCTCAGCGGCATTCAATCTGAATGGATTTGCTTGGTTCTATCTTTGGCATTTGTAAAGACCAAAGGTGCGGTGTCCGTACTCCGTCATCTCTTCTTTAACAACCGTATCAGCGCCGCTATCGACAGCACTGTTTCTGGCCATTTGAAGGAGATTGGCCTCTACGTCATCCGCACTTCTTGTGTAAAGTCCAAATTCGGCCATCACACTGACAGATACTTTCCCAAGCGGCTTGCAAGCGCTGACGGATCCGGCGTTTTGCAGATTCACGTTCCCAGATCCTGCTCGAACATCAATCATGCGTGAGGCGCACCCCACTAAATAGATGCAAAGGAGGACAGTGATGAGATGGGCGGCGATTTTGGTGTGTTTCATAGCGAAATGCTTGTGCGTGTTGATTTTTCATTCTAGTCTAACCAACCCCTTTCATGTGCGTCACCAAGGTTTACTTAAGACGGTCGTAAACCACTAAGCCGTCGACGAGGGTGAGTTTGGATCTAAGGGCTCCAATTTGATCAATAGGTACAGTGAAATAGTCCTTATCTAAAACAACCAAGTCAGCAAGGTATCCCTTTGCTAATTGTCCTCTTGTGTTTTCCTCAAAACTCTCAAAAGCTGAGTGGGTGGTGTACATGGCTAGAGCTTCCTCGCGGCTGGGTCGTTCTTGTGCGCTACCCATCTGAAGTCCTGCAACAGTGCGCCCGTCTAAGAACCACTCTAATGCTGCAAAAGGGTTATAGGACATAACGCGGTGTGCGTCTGTGCCCGCACTGACCCGTACCCCGAGTTGGAAGGCGGTTTGAATGCGCGGTATGGAGCTAGACGCATTCAGCCCTCTTTTTTGGATGAAGGTCTCGCCTTGGTAGTAAAAATTATTTTGCACATGCCACCCAACCCCCAATGCTTGCATGCGGGTCAGGTTTTGTGGAGTCACATCGCTCACGTGCGCAACAGACCATCGTAGTTGGGTGATAGGTTGTTCTTGCTGGACGCTCTCTAAAACCTCTAAGAGGTGATGAAAGGAGTCGTTGTTGTTCCAGTGAAGGGTTACATTGAGACCTTGCTGGGCAGCCCAAAGTAATGTTTTTCTTAACTGTTCTTTGTCATTATCTGTAGGATGCTCATTGTTGTACATGCTCCAGACTACGTTTTCTCCAAGGCCATTGAAGTTGTAGAAACCAGATTCACTCTTTTTAAGCTGTGAAGTGAGTATGCTTTTGAAATCCTCTAATTCCGCGTCTTTTTGAGGCGCGCAGATGCTGTATCGGACTCTAAGCGTGAGTTGGTGTTTTGTGTCTAATTCCCCAATAGTGTCGTACGCACTGAGAGGGAGGTTGTATCCGCCGGGGTCCATCACACCGGTGATGCCGAGACTGTTGAGTTCTTTGAAAAAATGCAGAGTCCCTTGTCTTTCCTTTACCCGCGTAGGGCGAGGTAGGAGGTTGTAAACATCGCTAATGGCTCGGCTGCTACCGGTTAACCATCCTGTGTCCAACGTTTGCAAGTCTTCTGGTGATAAGCGCGATAGTAACTCACGCGTTTTTTCGGAGTTGGAGTGTGTGCCACTGAGCAGTGCTTGTATTGCTGTTGTGGACAGCAAGATAGAGTCGTAAAAGTGTTGAATATAGACCGGATGTCCTCCAGCGACACGGTCTATTTCCGCTTGGGTAGGTTTGCGCTGCTCCTTAAACTGGGTTTCAGTCCAGCCCCCAGCGACAATGATCCATTGGCTCTTTGGGGTTGATAGGGCCTTGCTTTTAATGACAGACAGGGCTAAGGGGAGCGTTTTAACGCCGATCCAGTTCACCTCGGAGTCAAAGGTGAGTCCTGCACGCACGGCGTGGATATGGGAGTCAATCAGTCCAGGAATGACTGTTGCACCCCTCAGGTCAATGATTTTCGCATCCTTGGAGGCTTTAGAGCGTATCTCTTGGTCAGTACCCACCGCGCTGATGAGGTTGTCCTTGACCAAAATGGCTTGTGCGAAGCTGTAATCTGGTTGTGTGATTTTGCCGTTAATGAGTGCTATCTCGCGAACGGGTTGAACAGGCGCTGCTTTGAGTTCAGAGGCCACACCTGCTGCACACGCTTTCAATGGGTAAAAGCAAAAGCAAAAGCAAAAGCAAAGACGAAGGCAAAGACGAAGGCAAAGACCTAAGAGTGCATTTGTAAGCGGTGCCGAATTGGACTTCAATCTAAGGGACTGATGGCTATGCAACTTCATCTCGATACAAAGGGCTTAATTCCCTTTTTTTAAGATGCAATCGTTTTCAACATAACGGTTGGAGGAGTTGGGGCGACTAACGATTTTCAACTGCGTATACCCATCCTTTTGGCAAGTCAGTGTGATGTCCTCAGGTTTTATATTTTTGGCAACATGACTTCTGTAAACGCCGAGTATGTTTGTTTTCAGCTCTACCTTCACTCCGCTTTTTGAAGTGAGCACTGCTTTAGCACCGGCAATGTTGAGTCCCCGCTCATCCCTTACAAAGCCAAAATAAGCGGGACCAGCGTCTTCGGTGTCGTCCGCTAATTCGTACTCACCGCCGCCGGCGAAACAAGGAGTACTCAAGAGTGGGGTGAAGACTAGAAGGCTACAACTTGCTAAAAATTTAAGTTTTGAATTAGACATGAGTCCAGTAATAATTTAATGAGTTGATAAGCACGGGCAATAACCCCCAGACTGCCAACCACAGCAGGTGAGCAATGTATTGGGTACTTTTGTTGGGCAAGGGCAGTGCGGTTGTTATAAGCGCCGCAACAGTTGCAAATAGGGATGCATTCACTATCCAGCCGTACCAATACATCGCAGGTCCCTGGGACTCTGTCATTTTTGCAAACCCAAAGACATACTCATCGACCGCTGGGTAGTAGGTGAAGAGGGGGAGTTTGAACAGATCACAGCACACATAAGCTATGCAAGCGAAAAAACTAAAGCTGAGCAGAAAAAGCAGTTTCTGACCTGTTGGCGTTCTCTTTTGCGAGACGGCATTAGAAATAGATGTCTCCCTCATGACCCAAATCCTCTCACGTTGTTAACGATGTGTCCAACGATGAATGAATACCAACAAATCATTGCAAGTGTGAGGGTTAAGTATTTCTTGGCTTTTGAATATTCATTGGTACCCGAGTTCCAAAGAGCGTAATAGCCGGGTAAAAGAAAGAAGCCAAGGGACACCAGGTGCTCTTTCAATTCAAAGAACCCTTGGGTGAGCCACATCCCTTGTTGTTCCATGGGAATTCTGATGGCTATTCTGTATTTTGCATAAATCCAGCCGCCAAAGATAAAACTCAAGATCCACATCATACAAACGGTGTGCGTATAAAGAGAGCTCTGTACAGAGCTAAAGCGGTGAACAATACTGTTGCTTTGAGGGGTAGCTCGCTTATCCAACTTGACCAGCGAGAACGATTGATGACTGAGCGCTCCAAGAAGGGCGACGGATAAGAGCCCGTGAACGATGAGTAATATGGACCAAAACACCTCTACGGGGATTAGGCTATATATGAATTCCATGAGTGTTGCTGTACATAGTCATTTGAACCGCCTCAT
>CAIKNE010000033.1 GCA_903828695.1 uncultured Burkholderiales bacterium
AAATATAAATATTTATGAAAACTGATATTTAAAACAACAATTTTTTGCTTTTCAAATGTTGATTGTCAAAGTGCTTGAGCTCTGGGCTGAACTTTTAAACCTTTATGTATTTATGCGAACTTAGTCATAAGGGATTTCAGCTTGGGATTTAAAAATTCCTTCCCCTTACTTATGCATGCGTGATAAGGTTCTATAAGCTTGGTCTAATTTTCGCGAAATCAACAGCAAACTCATATTTTTTGAGCTCAGTCACCCCCTTGGCTCCAAATAAATACCGCCTTAGGCCAGTCATTCGAGGCTAGCGTATCCAATAGAGAATGTTTGACAGACATCAGCCAGGCGGGATGAATATTGATAATAAGGTCCTATTTAACTGATCATTCTTGGTTATCGCAGGTTGAATTGACGTTGTATTTCCTCGGAATCAAGAAAAGTTGTTGTCAAGTTATAGAATATTCGCACTAAGGGGTTAAATCAATGACGGCTACCAATCAACTCAATAAAACTCTCATCACTCTTGAGTCTGCACTTGTTTCATGTGTCGAGTGGTTCGCCGCAATGCTGGTGTTTGCTGATATTTGTATCTTGTTTCTGGGCGTAGTCTCCCGGTTTGTGTTCCGTCAACCCCTCACGTGGTCTGATGAGTTAGCGTCAATGATTTTTTTATGGACCGCAATGCTTGGGTCTGTCATAGCCGTCAAGCGCTCGGAGCACATGCGGATGACTGCTTTGATATCTCTGGCTAGGGGGCGGGGAGCCGCTTTTTTTGAATCTCTCCAATACTGTGCAGGTTTGACTTTCTTGGGCCTTCTTTTTATGCCGGCCTATGAGCGGGCCATGGATGAGGCTATTGTTGTGACCCCGGCCCTTGAGATTTCAAGTCTTTGGCGCGAAGCAGCTTTACCCGTAGGCATTGCGCTTATGGCCCTTTACTCGCTCCTACGCTTATCTCGAACTCCCAAACTTATGCAGTCCGCCCAAGCAGCAGTCTTCATGGCGGTTGTCGTTCTTGCGCTTTACAAGTGTCAATTTATTTTTGAAGATCTGGGCTCTTGGAATCTTTTGATCTTCTTTGTAGGCGTTGTTTTGTGCGCAGTGTTTGCCGGGGTACCCATTGGGTATTCTTTTGGTCTGGGGGTGCTTGGATTCCTAGGGTTTACGACTACCACCCCCATTAGCGTCATCGTAGGCCGTATGGATGAGGGTATGTCTCATCAAATCTTACTGGCTGTCCCACTATTTGTGTTTTTGGGCGTCTTGATGGAGATGAGCGGCATGGCTCGCTCGATGGTTGCTTTTTTAGAGAGCTTGTTGGGGCATGTTAAGGGTGGTCTTTCTTATGTTTTGATTGGCGCAATGTATTTGGTCTCGGGGATCTCAGGCTCTAAAGCGGCAGATATGGCTGCGGTCACGCCTGCTCTTTTCCCGGAGATGAAAAAAAGGGGGGCAGATGAGGGAGAGCTCGTTGCGCTTTTAGCCGCCACAGGTGCGCAAACAGAGACCGTGCCTCCAAGCTTAGTGCTCATCACCATAGGATCGGTGACGGGTGTCTCCATCTCAGGCCTTTTCACGGGAGGGCTCTTGCCCGCTTTGGTCTTGGCGTTGCTTTTGGCTCTTGTAGTTGCTTGGCGAACCAGAAATGATGATGCACAGGTCCTGCCCAGAGCCAAGTCCTCCCAAGTCATACAACTCTTAGTAGTAGCTTTGCCCGCACTTGCACTGCCCTTTGTGATCCGCTTTGCTGTCATTCAAGGAATCGCAACAGCTACGGAAGTCTCAACCATTGGTATCGTTTACTGCACTCTTGCAGGCTTGGTCATTTATAGACAGTGGAGTTGGTCGCGTATTGTTCCGATGTTGATAGAGACGGCTTCATTGTCTGGTGCAATACTGTTTATCATCGGCACAGCAACGGCTATGGCTTGGGGTCTCACGCAATCGGGCTTCTCGGGATGGCTCGCCCAGTCCATGCAACAACTCCCCGGCGGAGCGCCCGTATTTATGTGCGTATCCATAGTTGCCTTTGTAATTTTGGGCTCTGTGCTGGAGGGGATTCCTGCCATTGTGCTCTTGGGGCCCTTGCTCTTTCCTATTGCCCGTCAACTGGGGATTCACGAGGTGCATTACGCCGTGGTTGTAGTGCTCTCCATGGGATTAGGGCTATTTGCACCACCCCTTGGAGTGGGCTACTACGCGGCCTGTGCCATTGGTAAAGTGGACCCCAATAAAGGCATTAAGCCGATCCTTCCCTATTTACTTGCGCTAATTGTTGGTATTGTGTTGATTGCCTACATCCCTTGGATCTCGATTGGCGCTCTCTAGTCTTCAAATGGGCTTTCATGTTATAATATCTGTCTTGGGCGGCTGTAGCTCAGCTGGATAGAGTACTTGGCTACGAACCAAGGGGTCGTGGGTTCGATTCCTGCCAGCCGCACCAAATTTATTACATCAAAATGTAGGCCGTAAATGATTGCATACATTTTGAAGGACACACTTCGGGAGTTGACGCTATATACGTCATTAGATATTCGAGCGGTTGTGTCTGCACTTTCCTTTTTCTGGATTCAATACTGTACTTTTGGTCTTTGGTCTGTGCTTGGAGAAAACGTTGGTAAATCATATAGAGACTGAGGACGAAGAGGACTCTGACTCCAGCTCGAAAACTGGACAGAGTTCGGCCCACAAGGGCGGGACAGTCGATACCAAGCCCGTCAAAAATTACATGACCCCTAAAGGCTACACAGCCATGCGCGACGAGTTATTGGCGCTCATGGACGTAGAGCGTCCTAAGATCGTTGAGATCGTTCACTGGGCTGCAAGTAACGGTGACCGCTCTGAGAACGGGGACTACATATACGGCAAAAAAAGGCTGCGAGAAATTGATCGGCGCATTCGCTTTCTAACCAAAAGACTCGATATCGCCGAGGTGGTGGACCCTAGTGTTCACTACAACAACGATACTGTTTTCTTTGGAGCAACGGTCACATATTGCACCGTACACCCCAGCCCCCAAAGCTCAGCAGACCAAGACAATACGATCACGATCTTAGGGGTGGATGAGTTTGACAGCTTAAAGGGGGAGGTGAGTTGGGTGTCTCCCATTGCGCGCGCTCTAATCAGAGCCCGCGAGGGTGATGAGGTGAAGCTTCAAACCCCCGCAGGCACTCAGGTGATTGAAATCTTGAAGGTAGAGTACCCAAAGCCCTAACTGCTCAGCACTACACCTCATTTAGTGAGAAGCTGACTTGGAGGAGACCACTCTATTGGCTTGAGAGACTGAGGGGAGTCTTCTCAGGTGCTTGAGCACACTCTCAAGATGTGTTGTGTCTCGAACTGCGATCGTGAACTTGAGGTCGATTGCGGATTGCCCCGAGAACTCCTCACTCATGTTAACGTGCGTGATGTCCGCTTCTGCACTTGCAATCGCTGCAGCAACACGCGCAAGGACGCCTTTGCCGTTTTGCACGGTTACGAGCACCTCAGACTCAAACGTTCTGACCACCTCATCCGCCCACTCAACGGTGATGAATCTTTCGCTGTCTTTGTGCTTGAGTTTTTGACCAACGCCGCAGTCCTCCGTATGCACAACAAGCCCCTCTCCTCTACCCAAATAGCCCAGAATGGAGTCTCCAGGAATAGGCCTGCAGCAGTGCGCGTATTGAATGGACACATTCTCGCTACCGTCCACCACCACACCGCCTTGAGAGATGGATTCATGGGCTGTAAAGCGCTCTTTGCTAATGAGCAGTGCGTCGGGACGCTCACCCAGTTCTGATAGCAATAACACGATGCGTTTTGCAACGATGGTTGCGATACGTTTGCCTAGTCCAATATCGATCAGAAGCTCCTCTTTGGAGTGACTTCCCGTGAACCGCAACAAACGCTCCCAAAGCGGCTTGTATTTCATTTCATCTGAAGGCATTTGATCAATGCCTTCAGCACGCATGGCTTGTGCAAGTAACTTCTCTCCCAGTCCAAGGGACTCGGTTTGAGCCTGTGTCTTGAGGAAGTGCCGAATCTTTGAGCGCGCTCGTCCCGTTTTGACAAAGGCAAGCCATGCAGGATTGGGCGCGGCAACGGTGGAGGTGACAATCTCAACCACGTCTCCGTTTCTCAACTCCGTTCTAAGAGGAACAGATTCACCGTTGATTTTGCCAGCCATCGTTCGGTCGCCAATATTGCTGTGAACCGCGTAAGCGAAGTCCACAACTGTCGCACCTCGGGGCAAGGCCATGATCTTGCTCTTGGGGGTGAACACATAAACCGCATCGGGGAACAGGTCCACCTTCACATAGTCCCAAAACTCTGTCGCATCGTGAGTTTCATTTTGAATATCCACTAAGGACTGCAACCACTGCGTGCCAAGTCTCTCCGCGTTCTCTGATCCGTGTTCTTGTGATTTATAAAGCCAGTGCGAGGCAACTCCAGACTCAGCCACAATATGCATGGCCTCAGTCCTCAGTTGGAATTCGATATTGATTCCAGCAGGGCCCACTAATGTTGTGTGTATCGATTGATAACCATTGACCTTTGCAATGGCGATATGGTCTTTAAACCTACCAGGTACGGGCTTATAGAGTTGGTGCAAAACGCCTAAAGCTGTGTAGCACTCGACAACGCTTGGTAGTATGACCCGCATACCATAAATATCCGTCACCTGCGCAAAGCTGAGGTTTTTGGTGTCCATCTTTTTGTAGATAGAAAACAGTGTTTTCTCACGCCCATAGATCCTGATAGGGATGTTGTATTTTGCAAATGCTTGTTCAACATCTTTTTGGACCTTGATCAAGATGTCGCGTCGTCTGGAGCGTGCTTTGCCAACCGCTTTTTCGATGATCTGATAACGCCAGGGCTTTAAATACCTAAATGAGAGATCCTGGAGTTCGCGGTAGGTTTGGTTCAGCCCAAGTCGGTGCGCAATGGGGGCGTAAATCTCAAGCGTTTCATTACAGATACGAGCCCATTTCTTGGTTGGCATACTGCCCATGGTGCGCATGTTGTGCGAGCGGTCGGCGAGTTTAACCAAGATGACTCGAACGTCCTTGGCCATCGCGAGCAGCATCTTCCTAAATGACTCAGCTTGTCCTTCCTCTTGCGTATCAAATTGCAACTTGTCAAGCTTGGTCAAGCCGTCAACCATCTCTGCAACGGGGGCACCGAAATCTTGTATCAAATCTTGCTTACTAATCCCGCAGTCCTCCATCGCGTCGTGAAGGAGCGCTGCCATGAGCGCCTGCGCGTCTAGTTTCCACTCCGCGCACTGAGCAGCCACTGCGATGGGGTGTGTGATGTAGGGCTCACCACTTTGCCTCTTTTGGCCAAGATGAGCGTTGTCAGAGTAACGGTACGCTTTTCGAACGAGTTCTTTGCCCTCAGCCCCTAAATAGTCTAATTTTGACAATAGTGAGGCAAAGCTCGCCGCAGCTGCATTAGATGCTTCTGTGCTGTTGTTTCCGCCGGAGGGGTTCATTACTGCGCTCATATGTGACACTTTAGCGCTTTGTGGGTCATTAAGCGAGCTTTAGGGTTAAAAAAAGCACCTTGAAGGTGCTTTTTTGTGTTTTTTCAAAACAGTCTGTCAAATCAGCCCGGTACTTTTTTGAGCATTTCGAGTCCAATTTTGCCGGCAGCGATCTCTCTTAGAGCCGTAACGCCGGGTTTGTTTTTAGACTCAACCTTTGGAGTGTGACCTTGGCTGAGCATACGTGCACGGTATGTGGCCGCCAAAACGAGTTGGAATCGGTTCGGTATTTTCTCTAAACAGTCTTCAACAGTGATGCGTGCCATTTTGTATTTCTCCAGGTATTGGGGGTATTAGTTCAAATTGAGAGCGTGAAAAATCTCCGCTCTAGCGCGACTTTGGGACGCGTACTTGAGTCTTTGAGCGTGAACTACGGCTTTTAAATCAAATAAAGCCCGCTCGAAAACTTCGTTGATTATAACGAAATCGAATTGACTCGCTTGTGCCATCTCCTGGGCAGCGTTTTCAAGGCGTAATTGAATCACCCCGGGGGCGTCCTCGCCGCGCCTTTCTAGCCTGGATTTGAGCTCCTCCCAACTAGGGGGGAGGATAAAAATGAGCACGACACTTGGAAATACCGCTTTGATTTGTAGTGCGCCTTGGAAATCAATCTCCAGCAAAACGTCGTGCCCGTCGGTGATTTTGTCTTCAATTGTCTTTTTAGAGGTCCCGTAGCGGTGCCCGTGGACATGAGCCCACTCCAAAAATGCATTTTCCTGGATAAGTACGTCAAAATCACGATCATTAATGAAAAAGTACTCTCGACCATGCACTTCCTGGCCCCTAGGTTGTCGGGTCGTATGGGAGACGGAGTGGGTGACTTGGGAGTCAAGCTCCATTAAGGCTTTAACCAAGCTGGACTTGCCCGCACCGCTAGGCGCTGCGACAACGAAGAGGTTTCCTGGGTAATTTTTCATTCTATATTTTGGACTTGTTCGCGCAGTTGCTCAATCAGCACTTTCATATCTACTCCTATCCTTGTAAGCTCAAGGCTGGTTGACTTGGAGCCCAGTGTATTGGCTTCACGGTGCAACTCTTGAATTAAAAAGTCCAAGCGTTTACCAAGACTCTCAGTGTTCTTGGTCGGACTAAGCAAATGCTCTATCTCGCTTAAGTGAGAGGACAGGCGTGTCAACTCCTCAGCCACATCAATACGGATTGCAAAATTGGCTGCCTCTGTTAATGCACGGTCGTGAGCGGCCTCTGATAAGGTGCCCGCAGCGTCTGCTCCTGCTCCAGAAGTAGGCATCTCCTTTTGACCTAACCCTAGGGCCTCTCTCCAGCGCTCTAGGAATTTAAGCCTTTGCTGCTCAACAAGTTGGGGAACAATCGGGGTGACTTTGGTGGTTAAGGCTTTAAGTTGAGCGATGCGCTCAAGCATCGAACTAGTAAGTCTTGCTCCCTCCTTTGCCCGAGCGGTGAGCAGGTTTTTGAGGGTCTCTTTGAGCAGTTCAGTCAAAGGCGCGCCAAGCTCTGCTCCACCAGGCGTTGTTGGGGTGCTTAGGCGAAGGACCTCGCTCACACTTAGTGGTGCAGCCTTAGGAAGCCATACGCGCACATTATCTTCAATACTCGATAATTTTTGAAGAAGTTTTGAGCTGGGTTCTGAAACGCCCTGTGAGTCCGAGCTCGCAATTGAGGCTTTTACCTCTACCTTTCCTCGCCTGAGTTGAGCGCTTAAGTGCTCTCTCATTAAGGGCTCGAATTCGCGTAACTCATCTGGTAATTTAAAGGTGAGATCTAAAAATCGACTATTGACCGAGCGTATCTCAAGGCCCAATCGAATGGTTGGGCTACTTGGAGATTCAACGACGCTTTGCAAGCTAGACTGTGCGCTTGCATATCCGGTCATACTGTAAATGGGCATATATTCTTTAAATATCCGTAAAAAGAGCTGATTAGAGCTTTGAAGCTGCAATTATCCTACAACGGCGGACCTGCATCGGCCGCTTTGGGCCCGTCCCAGGCCTTTCGCTAAAGCTCAAATGCAAACATGAACTTCGAAGACAATACGGGAGATAGCCAATTTACATTGAGCGCTCTCGCCGTGTCGTCACACCCAATCATCCAATTACTTTTGACTGAATTACTTTATGGCAACCACACCTTTAAACCCCACGTCCACTTCTAATACGATTGCCTCCAGGCAATCAAGGGCATTTGACGCTCTAAGGCCCGTCAAGATCACGCGAGGCTACACCGTCCACGCAGAGGGATCTGTACTCATTGAGTTTGGTCTGACCAAGGTGCTGTGCACTGCATCTGTTGAGGAGCGAGTGCCGCCTCATAAAAAAGGCTCCGGAGAGGGCTGGGTGACGGCGGAGTACGGCATGCTCCCACGCTCCACCCACACAAGAAGCGATAGAGAGGCCGCGCGGGGGAAGCAAAGTGGTCGAACCCAGGAAATCCAAAGACTCATAGGGCGCTCAATGCGTGCAGTCTTTGATCTGCAAAAGCTCGGTGAGCGCACCATCCATCTTGACTGCGATGTGCTCCAAGCAGACGGAGGCACAAGAACAGCCAGCATCACGGGTGCATTCGTCGCTGCGCAAGACGCAGTCAACACGCTGCTCGCATCGGGAAAAATTACGCAGATTCCCATCCATCAAAGTGTTGCTGCAATCTCAGTGGGTATGCTAGGGGGTCAGGCTTTGCTGGACCTGGAGTATGTGGAGGACTCTGCGTGCGACACCGACATGAATGTGGTCATGACGGGGGAGGGCAAGTTCATTGAGGTTCAAGGCACCGCAGAAGGAGAGGCATTCTCTAAAGATCAAATGAATTTGATGCTCTCATACGCCGAGAAAGGTATCTTTGAGTTGATCAAGCTTCAGCAAGCAGCGCTTGCAAAGAGCGTCGTGTGAGAGAGCGCATGAGAGTCGTTTTAGCTTCTAACAATAAGGGCAAATTAGCCGAATTGGAAGTGATGTTTAGGGAGCTACCCATTGAGTGGATCACTCAAGGAGCGCTTGGAATAGCAGAGGCTGATGAGCCCTTTCACACTTTTATAGAAAACGCGCTGGCCAAAGCACGCCACGCGAGCGCAAGCTCCGGGTTAGCTGCATTAGCCGATGATGCAGGTCTGTGTGTTGACGCTTTTGGCGGCGAGCCTGGCGTGCAAACTGCTTTTTACGCAACACGCTTTGGTTATACAAAGAGTGACGATAACAACGTGAAAGCGTTGCTCGAACAGATGCAGGGCATAGAGAACAGACGCGCAGCGCTGGTGAGTACCTTGGTCGCAGTCCGGCATCCCCAGGACCCAGAACCGCTCATAGCTGTGGGTAAAGTTTTTGGGGAGATCACAAAGGAACCCATCGGATCCAACGGATTTGGATTTGATCCCGTCATGTGGATTCCTGCGTTTGGGAAGACTTTTGCTGAGCTGCCGGTGGAGGTGAAGAACCAACACAGTCACCGAGGTCTTGCATCGATACGTATGAGACAACTCATTCAAGAGAGTTGGTTGCATGAAAAACATTGAAATCGCGAGTGTGAACTCATCTTCTGATAAGCAGACTTCGCATCCGCCCTTAGATATTCAGCACCTCATGCGCGCTGGGACTTTGAGTCTAGCCAGCCTGCCGCCCCTGTCGCTGTACATTCACTTGCCCTGGTGTTTGAAAAAGTGTCCCTATTGTGATTTCAATTCACACGCTTTAAGCACGGGCGCTGCGGGAGAGCCGGTTGGACCAGCTGCAGCGGCTGGAGCAGGGGGTAGGGCTGAACTCCCCGAAGATCGCTATATCGATGCATTGATCCGCGATCTGGAGTCCTCACTCCCCCTTATTTGGGGGCGCTCTATTCACAGCATATTTATGGGCGGTGGGACCCCTAGTCTCTTCTCTCCAAAGAGCATTGAGCGTTTGATATCTAGCGTACGCTCAAGGCTTGTGTTGTTGCCAGGGTGTGAGATTACCTTAGAGGCGAACCCTGGAACATTTGAGCGCGACCGCTTTAAAGCGTTCAGGCAAGCCGGAGTCACTCGGTTGTCCCTAGGTGTTCAAAGCTTCAACGACCAGGCTTTAAAGGCCCTTGGGCGAGTCCACGATAGCGCTCAAGCCCTCGCAGCGGCCAAAGAGGCCTCAGAGGTATTTGAGACTTTTAATTTAGACCTGATGTACGCCTTACCCCATCAGCGGGTTGAGGATTTAGTGGTTGATCTGCAAACTGCTCTGGGGTTTAATCCGCCGCATCTGTCCATCTATCACCTAACACTAGAGCCCAATACCGTATTTGCTAAATATCCACCAGAGCATCTGCCAAGTGAGGATACGGCTTATGAGATGCTTGACGTCATTGCAGATTATGCAAAGGGGAGTGGCCTTGAGAGGTATGAGGTCTCTGCCTTTGCGAGAGATGGGCACAGATGTTTGCACAACCTCAATTACTGGCAATTCGGAGACTATTTAGGGATCGGTGCCGGAGCGCATTCAAAACTGAGCTTTGCACACAGAATTATTCGTCTGATCAGGCACAAAGAACCTACTCTATATATGGTCAAGGCGGAGGCGGGAGAGGCTGTGGCCAAACTGGAGGAAGTACCGAGGTCTGAGTTGCCTTTTGAATTCATGCTGAACCTAACCCGGCTTAAAGAGGGATTTAACCTCCAAATGTTTATGGAGAGAACAGGCATGCCGCTGAGTGCGGTTCAGGGCCCGATAGAGGAAGCGGTCTCTAAAGGGTTGTTAGAACGAGACATGATGCAAGTAACTCCAACAGTAAAAGGGTTCGATTTTTTGAGTGACCTTCAAAGTCTCTTTCTTCCGGGTTAGAATACTAGGCTTCAACCTAAGGAAGCGTGGCAGAGCGGTTGAATGCACCGGTCTTGAAAACCGGCGAAGTTTTACGACTTCCGTGAGTTCGAATCTCACCGCTTCCGCCAGAACCTCCCTCAAACGGGAGGTTTTTTTATGTCTAAATAAAATTCGTTCATTGATGCAATACTTATCCGTCCAGCAGTCGGAGCGAGCTCACTTAAAGTGAGCACTAGAAAGCAAAAAAGGAATGTCTCTCGACATCCCTTCTTATATTAAAACTCTAGTGCATGAAACTGAGTTTCATGCTTTAAGTTTCAGTTGGATTAGAAGTTTTTCTTGAGTCCAAGAACAAACTCTGACCCGGCCAAATTTTTCCCACCACTTCCAGGCAATATATCGGGCATATGTTCGCCACGCTTGTTGAAATCAGTTCCGATAACTGTTCCGCTTACAACTAATCCGTCGAAGTCTTTATTTAAGGCAAGTGAGTAGTCGTTGTAAGCTGTAACTTGTGAAGTAACTACGTTAGATTTGATGGTTTGGTTTCCGAAATGAACTGCGGATGTCAATCCATTGCCTAAGTCAAACGTGTAACCCAGGTCAAGGTATGTGCTACCTTTAGAATTTACTTGTCCAAACAAGTTTGAAGTCGAGTCAGATAATTTGACGTAGGCTGCACCGTAAATCAATGATCCGTAAACTTCAGTCGTATTAGCATTAGTGTAACCGCTGAGACCAGCCAAATTGTTCGTAGCGTAAAGGTACTGTAGGACACCTGTGTCAAAGGTTAAGTCACCGGTAACAGTGCCACGGTATCCACCGTAGATATCAGTTTCTAAAGGACCTTTGGCTTGCGGTGAGCTTGCAGCAGTGTCCTTGATCCAGGAAATGGTTGAATTCCAGGTGCCTACGTAGAGACCGCTTTTGTCTGTATAGTCCGCACCGAATTGCAATGCAGGTTTGTTGCCAGTTTGTGAGAGTCCGCGATACCTGTAGTCAGAGACAACACCGACGTTGTAAGTCATAGTTGAAACAGGATCTGCAGCTGCAGCAGGTGCGTCAGCAGCAGGAGCTGTTTGAGCGAAAGAGCTAGCGCCACCAAAAGATGCAGCAACCAAGAGTGAGAGTAGAGTTTTTTGATATTTCATGTTTTTCCTTGTGAACTTATAAAATCTGATTAGATGAGCAGGATTTAGGCCAACCTTTTCATGACTGAATTATGGCAATAAATAGTTATTAAGGGTTAATACGTGTACTTAAATCGTGCAAAGCTACGATTTTGTGTTGTAAATTGCCCTAAAAAGGGGTAAAGCCATTATTGCTTGCACCAAAAAGGTGTGATCTAGAAAAGCCCTCCTTCCGCTTTGTGACAGCCTTTGGTTTTTACGGGATAGTTAGGGTAAACATTAGTAAAAATAATGGAATTTGGGTCATTATTATTTGAGAGAAATTCGCTGGTTATTGAATTTGGAGGAGTGATTTATAACGAAGAGACTGTGACCAGTATTTAAACTTAGTTTGTAAAATGTAACCGTGTAGCCATGGGTGTGGCAATGGATGATTCAATGAGTGGGTGAGTGGTTTTCATAAAACATCTCATCTTATTTAAAGCACATACTCGAACAAGTCTTCTAAGATGCCGCCGTAACTTCGGTATTAAATTGTTTTAATCTATTAGGTATTTTTAACTCATGTGCGTTGCAATCCAATTATTTTTGTCAGTTTTAAATTGAAACCAATTTCAAAATTAACTTTTGCTGTATCGGTTGCACTGGTGTGTGTGCAGGCTAATTACGCACAAGATCTGGAGAAACTGTATAACGACAGCGTACGGTCTAGGGATAATCAAAAAGCCGGCGAGGGTGATAAGAACAAGCGATATTTGGAGTGGTTTGAAGCCGCAAGAAAAAACGGGGTAAGTTGGAAGTGCAAGAACTATTTCCTCTTTTACGATGGATATGTTTTTGTCGGGGACAAACCAGACGGCTCCGACATAGGAAAAAAGCCCTTTGACTTTGTAGGCATTTCTGCAACCTACAGAGACTTTATAAAGTTCAGTTTCCCGGCTCTACCTTATGAGAACCAGTGGGAACTTAACACCAAAACAAGCGAGCTGGTCAGTTATAAGAAAACACTGAACAAATTAGAAAAAGAAACGTGCCAAAAAATGAGTAAATAGCTATATTATTCCGATGACCTTAAGGCAAACACTTGTTAATAAATTGTTGTTCAATACTTTGACCTCCACTTGTTATAGTTGCAGCATTGCCTCCATTTGAAGGTGTTGGGCAGGATATAGGGAGCCCATTGTTTATAACAGTAAGTCCACTATTACTTTCAACAATTAATTGCCAGATCTTATATTGGGAACCTAATTGCGGTATCAGGCCTTCGAGAGTTGCTTCATTAATATTTAAATTTTGGATAACCATAAACTGATTTTTGTTCGTATCAGCTTGATGAATTTCAGTTACTGTGCCAGAAACGCCCGGTAAATTCGTCGCGATACATGAACTGGGATTCTGTGAGCATGCATTAAATGAATCAAGCGAATCTCCAGAGAAGGTAAAGTTCCCAATTAAATTTACATAACCGGCATTTCCGGAGTCGTACCCAATATTTGTTGATGTCAGCGTTGTTATTGTTCCTCCCACAATTGGTAGTGACTCCATATCATAGGAGTAGTGAGACAAAACAACTGTCATTTGAGCGGACTTGCCAGGGCTGTACTTTGATACCAAAGGAATCGAATTGATGTAATTGCTAACCGAAGCGCTAGTAGCCGTTTTGAATCCTGTTGACAGTGACGTCAATGTTGTAGCTGGCGTGGTTATCTGTGCCTGCCTTATGGAATTCATGAATAAATCAATGCTGATATCAGATGCGTCCCCTGATGTTGAATTAGTCGCAGCTGTAAAAGCTGACGTTAAGGGGTTACTTGGGATGGTAATTCCAGCTGTTGTTAATGCAGTTGTGACGATTGCTGTTGCGTTAGCAATATTGGCAGAAGTCAATTTATTTGCAATTGCAGGTTGAGTGGGTGTTGCACTGCTGGGATCGTAGTTGCTGCCTAATGCGTTTGAAAGAATTAGCTGGGTAATGGGAGTGATGTTTGCCGTCGCCTGGCCTGAATAAACTACAGAATAAAGAGTAGTAGTCGTACCCAATACAGGATCAGTTAGTCCGGTGGGTACCGATAATATGCAGGGTAGTGTTAAGCCAGCTAGTTGAAGCGTGTATTTCCCATTGGTGTCTGTAGTAGTGGAGGGTGTGCCCGTTACACATAGTCCAGAAACAAGTGCGCCAGGTATTGCCGTGCCCACTGCAGCAGTTCCTGTAAACGCAGTCAGGGGGGCTGATGCTGCAGATTTAGAGCCGCCTCCACCCCCGCATCCTGTGAGTGCAAGGCTGATTAGGGCAGCACCAACAAATGCGATTGAATTGCTTTTTAAGCAATTCTCAAAAACACTCTTGACTGATAAAAATGGATTATTCACAACAGGTACCCTAGTAATTGAGAGCATGATCAAAAAATGATCGAGTTCTCAGACCTGAATCGGTACTGAAGTGAGGAACTGTAGCCTAAAGACGTTTATTTAATGAACTTTTTCAGTGCTTTAGTCTGCTCATTCATGCTTGTCTGATTTGGAAGTTTCTTTTTCGTTGGGCATTTCGCCCTCTTCCTTGGCGCATGCTATCTCTAAGATCGTATTTAAGACGGTGTCTTTGGCGACGGGGTGCCACTCACCCTGTGAGACATCCGTAAAGATGGGTTTGCCCATGGCCATGTGCTGGGCGTGGCCTGAGGATGCCAAAGTACGACGTCTTTTATCAACGCAGTCATATTGGATCAAGATCTGGCGAGATAACGCACCCGTTGGCGCCCTGCTTTTTAAGTCTGTCAACTGCCATACCTCGGGGTAGGAGGTGCTTTTCTTCATCCTATCGGGATCGTAATAGACCTTGGCTAGATAATTATCATCAATGAGTTGCCAATCGGCCAAAGCTGGACCACTGCGGAGCACACACGCAGTGATCGCCAGTCCTAAGTAGACTTTGAGTTTTGGATGCGCATTCATAAAACTTCCAACCTTAAAGACCCGAATATACAAACTTTAATCCAAGCTTTCCCCAAGAGCTCAGGGCCTTTGGGGAAAGATTAACCTTTAAATTAAAGTATGTCTTAAGATGAATCGACCCCAATTCCTATTTCTTGAGCGTCATTGCTTGTAAGAGCGCGTCAAGATTGGTTTGTTTGCCAAGGCTCATGCAAGCCTCCCAAGCCAGTTGGGTTTGTTCCGCGCCCAAGATAGGCTCACTTTGATCGACGAACTTGGCTTTGAGTTGTTCATTGCTCATAGGACGCTCTAAACTGCCAACGGCATGCTCCACATGCACTTGGTGTGTTTGTCCGTCTGTGGTCTCAAGGATGACATCACAGGAGGCCTCATACATTTGGGGGTCCACAACCAACTCAACCTTAGCTCTCAGGGCTAGGACGTCGGGTCGGTTCACAATTTCGTCAGCGTATTCATGTTCGGTTGCTTTACCTGTGATGAACGCGACTGCACAAGAATGGTAGACGCTGAACTTGCCTTCTAACCCGTCTTTGGGTGTTTTCTTACCCGTCAGTTCTTGGACAAGAGGGTGCACGCGCACGGAGATCTTTTTGACCTTATCCGCTTGAATACCGAGTTTCTCTCTTAGTTGCACACAGCCATCGATGGAGGGGTGTATCACAATTCCACAAGCAAAGGGTTTGTAAGTGTTCAGCGCAATTTCCCAGGAACCACCTAGATTCTCCGTAATTTGAGTCCAATCCGTTTTATCGGAGTAAACCTGAACCAATCCACGAGGAGCCTCTAAAGCTCTTAATGAAGCGGTGTAGCCGTGTTTTGCCATCATGGCGGCTGTCAGACCCACCTTTGCAGCAGCGCCCGGGTGCAGTGGCTTGGTCATGGTGCCAAATTGCTCACGAAGTCCCACAGGTTGTGAGGCGGCAATTCCAAGGGCCATTTGTGTTTGATCAGCAGACAAGCCCATCAGTCGGGAGCAAGCTGCTGCACTACCCAGCATTCCAGTGGATCCAGTGATGTGCCATCCCCGGTCGTAGTGGTCTGGGTATATGGTGTTTCCAACTCTGCAAGAAACTTCAATTCCAATAACTAAGGCGTCGATGAGGGCGCGACCACTGAGTTTTTGATGCTCACCCAGCGCAAGAATTGCAGAAGCAACAGGTCCTGCAGGGTGAATGATCGTTTTAAGATGAGTATCATCAAAATCAAATGTGTGCGAGCTAATTCCGTTGATCAGGGCAGCGCTTGCCATATCAACTTTTTCCGCGCGTCCCAAGAGGGAGGCCTGGGGTGCTGGAGAAAACTCCTTGATGGCAGCGAGCGCAAACTCCACAGTCTCGTGGTTTGAGGGACCCACGGCACATCCCGCCCAATTCGCAAAGGTTCTGTGAGCCTCTAGGTCAACAGAGTCAGACCAGCCCTTGGAGGGATGATTGACAGCAAATTCAGCTAACATTCTTGTCACTGCAGGGGCATCTGTTTGAGCTTTTCTGGCGATATTTTTGGTTGCGGTCGCTTTGGACATGACTAGGGTTCCGTTGTGATTAATTGAGAAAGAGGGGAAGATGATAAGTTATTTTGATCAGCCTGTGATTTTATAGGCCAACCAGAATGCTTGGTCGCTCCTAAAGAATGACTTCAGGTTAGTGGGGCAAGTAATGACCAATCAAACAAGGCCTAGTTGGGCCTGCGTTTCAGTTTGGGTTTGTGGTTAGCTCTGCAAGGGCTCAGTGCGCTAAGAGCATGCCCTGTTTTTCAATAAAGGCCACCACCTCTTGAACGCCGCTGAGCGTTTTCAGATTAGTCATCACAAACGGCTTTAGGCCCTGTTTGGTGGTTCGCATACGCACGGTATCTTGCTCCATGATGCCTAGATTTGCACCGACGTGAACTGCGAGATCGGTTTTGTTGATGACAAACAGATCGCTTTTTGTGATGCCGGGTCCGCCTTTTCTCGGTATTTTCTCCCCCGCCGCAACATCGATCACGTATATCGTGAGATCACTGAGCTCTGGACTAAAGGTTGCTGCTAAGTTGTCTCCGCCGCTCTCGACAAAGACAATATCCGCGTCGGGGTAATGCTCTAGCATGCGGTCAATTGCTTCTAAGTTTATCGACGCGTCTTCTCGAATCGCTGTGTGCGGGCACCCGCCCGTTTCAACCCCCATGATTCGTTCAGCTTCAAGGGCGCCGCTTTCAGTCAGAATGCGCTGATCCTCTTTTGTATAGATGTCGTTGGTGATTGCAATTAAATCCCACTTGCCCCGCATCTCCTTACAGAGCATTTCAAGGAGGGTCGTTTTGCCTGAACCTACCGGACCACCGATGCCAACTCTAAGGGGTGGAAACTTTTTGGTGCGATTGGGGATGTGGTGTAGTGCAGTCATGATCTAAAAAGGCGTGAGTATTGGGTTTCATGGTTGGCGCATAGGATCGCTAAACCGGGGGTGAAGGCCTGTCGATCATTATCACTCAGCGATAAAGCGTATTCGACAGCTGCGGGTATTTTTTGGCGAAGGGTGGCCAATATGCGTTGACCTGATTTTTGTCCAAGAGGTACGGTCTTGATGCAGGCTTGAACCATATTTTCTGCCCAGGAAAATGCATATGCCAATAAACAAACTTGAGCCTCTATGTCAAAGGGCGCTAATGCCAACGCAAAGCTCAAAGGCCAAGTTGGTGGGAGTGACGCTAAGAAATCTAACCTGTCTTGATCAATAACCTCTTGGTTTTTAATCCATTCAACGAGGGATCTGCCCATTTGCTGGGTTTGAAGTCTTGTTTCGCTGGATTCACGCGTGGATAAGACCCATTGATTTAATTCTGATATTCGTGCTTTGTCAAATAATCTCCAAGCGTTGACGGCTTGAGCAACAACATATAAGTCTCCTCTGGAGAGGGAGAGATCAAGTTGGTCACAAATCCATGAGTTCGCGGACTGCTCGTTAAAAATCCAGCCCGCATCAACCGCTGACTCTATGCCCTCTGAGTAAGAGAAGCCGCCCACGGGCAAAGCAGGCGATGAGAGCTGCATCAGTAGCAGCAGGGCCGATGAGTCAAGTCCAGTCACTTTGAATTGAAGGTGAAATGTTTTGCTGAGGAAAAATCAGTGGTGCCCATTCCCATGCTTGTGATCGTGATCGTGCGAGTGGGTAGCGCCATCAGCATGGGCATGGGCATGATTGTGTTGCTCAGTCTGATGGACTCTCTGATGATCATGCTCCGCATGCGTGTGGTGAGAGTGATGAGCTCCGTAGGCTCCGTTTTCAGGTTCGAATGATTCTTCTACGGCATGAACAATCAAATGCATCGATTCAAGCATTTCTTTCAGAACATGGTCGGGTTCAATTTTTAGATGATCTGCTTGCAATTCAATGGGAACATGACGATTTCCAAGGTGATAAGCTGCTCGGGTTAAGTCAAAAAGAGTCCCGTGGTGCGGGCAATGCGTGATTTTTAAGACAGGTTGCTCGGCTGCTTGTACGCGCAAAAACGAGCCGTCTTCACCAACCAGTAAGTCGTGACCCCGTACCACTTGACCTCTGGGCAAAAATACCCCTACAGTTTGTCCATTGGAGTCCGTAGCTTCAAACCTGCTCTTTTGCCGAGTATCCCAATCAAGTGTGATCACCGCCGCTCTTTGGATAAGTGGTTTTGCAATACCACGGCCACCTGCGATGCATTTTGAGTAAATAATCATAAATCTACGCCCCAATATTAGAATAAGAAGTATCTTTGTGCCATGGGCAAGGAGGCCGCGGGCTCGCAGGTTAAGAGTTGCCCGTCGGCCCTCACGGCGTAGCTTTGTGCATCAATTTCCATGACTGGCAAATAATGATTATGAATCATGTCTTTCTTGCCAATTGTTCTGATGTTTTTGACTGCGCTGAGCGTTTTCTGGAGTCCAAACTTTGAGCCTATATCGTTTCTCAATCCATTTGCCGATACAAAGGTTAATGAGGTTTTGGCAATTGCACCTCCAAAAGCTGCGAACATGGGTCTGTAGTGAACAGGTTGAGGTGTAGGAATAGATGCGTTGGGATCTCCCATAGCTGCCATCGCAATAAAACCGCCCTTCATAATGATGCTTGGCTTGACCCCGAAAAACGCTGGTTTCCAAATCACCAAATCAGCCCATTTACCCACCTCTATACTTCCGACTTCGTGGGAAATCCCGTGTGCAATTGCAGGGTTGATAGTGAATTTTGCAATGTATCGCTTGATTCGCGCATTATCGTGTTCGAGTCCATCACCGGGGAGTTTGCCCCTTTGCTCTTTCATCTTATGAGCAGTTTGCCAACACCTGAGAATGACCTCACCGACTCTGCCCATAGCTTGACTGTCGGAGCTGAACATACTGATTGCACCCAGGTCATGCAAAATATCCTCAGCAGCAATAGTTTCTTTGCGGATTCGGCTCTCCGCAAATGCCAGGTCCTCTGCTATTGAGGCGTCCAAGTGGTGACACACCATAAGCATATCAACGTGTTCGTCCAAAGTGTTGATCGTGTAGGGACGAGTAGGGTTGGTAGAAGAGGGCAGCACATTGGGTTCCCCCACTACTTTTAAGATGTCGGGGGCGTGACCACCCCCGGCCCCTTCTGTGTGAAAGGTATGGATGGTCCTACCCTTAAAAGCTGCAACTGTGTCCTCAACAAAACCAGATTCATTTAACGTATCTGTGTGGATTGCAACTTGTGTGTCCGTTTGCTCTGCTACATCTAGACAATTATCAATGGCTGCAGGCGTGGTTCCCCAGTCCTCGTGTAGTTTGAGCCCGATCGCGCCCGCATCAATTTGCTCATGAAGGGCAGCAGGCAAAGATGCATTTCCCTTGCCCAAGAACCCAAGGTTCATTGGGAATGCGTCGGCTGCTTGGAGCATACGCTCAATGTTCCATGCGCCTGGCGTGCAAGTTGTTGCAAAAGTGCCTGTTGCTGGGCCAGTGCCACCACCAATCATCGTGGTGACTCCGCTGGTAAGAGCTTCCTCGATTTGCTGAGGGGCAATAAAGTGGATATGGGTATCAATACCTCCCGCGGTGACAATCATTCCTTCGCAGCTGATGATCTCTGTTCCAGGTCCTATGATGATGTCTACACCGGGTTGTGTATCAGGGTTACCGGCTTTTCCAATCGCAGCTATTCGGCCCTGCTTGAGACCAATATCTGCCTTTACGATTCCCCAGTGATCAACGATCAATGCATTGGTTAGAACCGTATCCATCGCTCCTTCCTTGCTAGAGCGCTGGCTTTGAGCCATACCGTCTCGAATTGTTTTGCCGCCTCCAAATTTAACCTCTTCTCCGTAGGCACCTGCGCGAAGGGTGTAGTCCTTCTCTACCTCCAGTATGAGTGCTGTATCTGCCAAGCGCAACCGGTCTCCAGTAGTGGGACCAAACATTTCGGCGTAAGCGCGTTTATCAATAGTGCTCATTGTTTTGTCCCTTTGCTCTTTGCCTCTGAGCTTTTATTAACAGGCCCTTGGTGCATGCCTCTGAACCCGAAGATGAGTCTCTCACCTGCGAAATCAACAAGCTCTACGGTGCGCTGTTGGCCTGGTTCAAAGCGAACTGCGGTACCTGATGGAATGTTTAAACGCATGCCCACTGCGCTTGCTCGCTCAAACGCAAGTGCACCGTTGGTTTCTGCAAAGTGGTAGTGCGAGCCCACTTGAATGGGCCTGTCACTTGCATTGTGTACAACGAGTGTGATGGTTCTGCGTCCCGTGTTGATCTCGTGTGAGCCGGGTTGAGTGAAGAGTTCTCCAGGAATCATGGTCGCTTCTCTTTTAAGTTTGCTTTATTGTGTGAATTTATCAACTATAGGGTGCGGAGTAGCCAAGCAGTTTGGTAAATCAGTCGTGTTACGTGATGGGCTGATGGACCGTGACAAGTTTAGTTCCATCAGGAAAAGTTGCTTCGACCTGAATATCTGGAATCATTTCTGCAATTCCGTCCATGACATCGGCACGAGTCAATATATTCCTTCCCTCACTCATTAACTGAGCAACAGTTTTCCCCTCCCGTGCTCCCTCCATGACGGTTGCGGATATGAGGGCAACAGCCTCAGGGTAATTGAGTTTAAGACCCTTTGCACGACGTCTCTCAGCGAGGAGTGAGGCCGTAAAAATGAGCAATTTATCTTTTTCTCTAGGAGTTAGTTCCATATCAAGTGTTCCAATTCGGTGATCAGCAGATGCGCTGTAAACGGGGGATCTCAAATATAGACGTGACCTTCACTTAACCCATTCCTTGGTTGCGCGCCCAATCTATTATCCGCCTCTTGCCCCTTCACATCATTTGTCAGATTGTGACTTAGATTGAAAGTTTTATGACAAAACCGTCATGATTAATTATATGCAAAGAGCACTTTGTTGGTGCAAAAGGTGGCGAGTTGGTGCAAAAGGCTTTGGGTTCATGCACTGTTATGGATGAATAATTTGATAAAAATGATAATAATTAAATATTTAACCTCTAAATGATCCCAATAAGCTCGCAGGTGTTTTGCAGGGGGGTTAAACCAATTGCCTAGGTTGGGTGGCATGAGGGTTGCGTAAGGGTTAAGGCATTTGTTAAATCTTATTGGTTTTTTATTTTTCACTCACCTCAACCTTGGAGTTGTTTATGTTGAATAGACGCGGTAATTTGAAAGCCCTTGCTGCTGCAGCGGCATTGGTTTCTGGATCTTTGGTGTTTGCGCCTCAGGCTTTTGCAGAAGACACAATTAAGGTGGGTGTACTGCACTCATTGTCTGGCACGATGGCCATTTCGGAAACTGTTCTTAAAGATACGGTTTTAATGGCAATTGATGAAATCAACGCTAAGGGCGGTGTTTTAGGTAAGAAGTTGGAGCCCGTCGTTGTCGATCCAGCCTCAAATTGGCCTTTATTTGCAGAAAAAGCCAAGCAATTGCTAACTCAAGATAAGGTTGCCGTCACATTTGGTTGCTGGACATCCGTAAGCCGTAAATCTGTACTGCCAGTCTATGAGGAGTTGAATGGGTTGCTGTTCTACCCTGTTCAATATGAAGGTGAAGAACTCTCTAAAAACGTCTTTTATACAGGAGCGGCTCCTAACCAACAAGCGATTCCTGCTGTTGATTATTTGATGAGTAAGGAGGGAGGCGGAGCTAAGCGCTGGGTGCTACTCGGTACTGACTATGTGTACCCACGTACAACTAACAAAATTTTGCGTGCTTACCTCAAAAGCAAAGGGGTTAAGGATACAGATATCGATGAAAAATATACTCCCTTTGGTCATTCAGACTACCAAACAATCGTAGCGGATATTAAAAAATTCTCTGCGGGTGGGAAAACCGCTGTGGTCTCCACTATCAACGGTGACTCCAATGTGCCTTTTTACAAAGAACTCGGCAACGCAGGCTTGAAGGCCAAAGACGTACCTGTAGTTGCTTTCTCGGTGGGTGAGGAAGAATTGCGCGGTGTAGATACCAAGCCTTTGGTGGGCCACTTGGCTGCTTGGAATTACTTCATGAGCATCAAGAACCCAACAAATGACGAGTTCATCAAGAAGTGGTCAGCTTACGCAAAATTGCACAAAATTCCTGGACATATGGACAAGCCTTTGACCAACGACCCGATGGAGGCAACATACATTGGCATCAACATGTGGAAGCAAGCGGTAGAGAAAGCTAAATCAACTGATGTTGATAAAGTGATTGCTGCAATGGCTGGTCAAACTTTTAAAGCTCCAAGTGGTATCACATCCATGATGGATCCTAAGAACCACCATTTACACAAGTCTGTCTTTATTGGGGAGATTAAGGCTGACGGCCAATTCAACGTCGTATGGAGCACCAAAGAGCCTGTTAAAGCTAAGCCATGGAGTCCCTATATTGAAGGCAATGACAAAAAGCCTGATGAGCCTGTTAAAAAATAATCATTTTGATTGTTGACCTGTCAAATGGGGGGAGGTTGCGCAAAGGAACCTCTCCCCATCTGACTAGAGTTGGAACAACCCGTGATTGCCATTACATGTGTGAGTTATAGTATCTGCTGACCATAAAGTAGGAGTTAAACATTTATTCAAAAAACAGGTCTAGGTTTTTATTGCCATGCCAAGACACAACTTATCAGCATGATTAAATCAAATAACTGCGCATTCAAATCTCTTTTAACCCAGTGGTTGTTGTTCTTAACCTTTTTAACAGTTTGTAGTCCAATTTTTGCACTAACACTTGGTCAAGTTCAAAGCTTGTCTGTGGGTGAGACAGATTCAAGAATTAAAGCATTATCCGAGGTCATCAAAGAACCCGACGCTCAAACGCTCGTGTTCCTACAAGCTCTCTCAGACGATAGCGTCAAGATTTTGGATGGGCGTGCATACATCATTCAAAATAGTAAAGGCATTGATCCACTTACGGGCTCGGGAGTAGATGTACCGCTAGACGCACAAGATGTGGTGAGTAACAACCGAATGCGTGGAGAATTAGACGCAGCCCTGTCCGCCCTTCGGTTATTCAGCTCCGACCCAAAACAAAGGCTCGCAGCCGTTAAGGGTCTTCAAAAGGAACCTGATCCAGAGAAACTCCCGGTGCTTGAGCGCGCACTGAAGCTTGAGCAAGTGCCAGATATTCGCGATCAAATTGAGATCGCAAAGTCGAGTATTTTATTAAGTGCTGATGATGTTGCCGATCGACTGCTCTCTGCCAAAAAGCTCTCCGCAAGCCATTCTCCAGACACACAACTATTGCTAAACCAAAGATTAGACCTTGAGACCGATCCCCAAGTTAGGGCTGCCGTACTGGCCTCGCTTAAGACCATAGGATCTGCCTTGGTTTGGGGCGAGCGGCTCGGCGCATTATTTACAGGTATCAGCTTAAGCTCTATCCTTCTTTTGGTGGCACTTGGTTTAGCAATTACTTACGGGTTGATGGGTGTCATCAATATGGCACACGGCGAACTCATGATGGTTGGTGCTTACGCCACCTATGTGATACAAACTTTCTTTGTTCATCATTTAAGCAGCTATTTTGATTACTACCTAGTTGTTGCGGTTCCAGCTTCGTTTTTAGTGGCTGCCTTGGTGGGCGCGGTATTAGAGCGAAGCGTTATTCGATTTTTGTACGGCAGGCCATTGGAGACTTTGCTGGCCACGTGGGGTATCAGTTTAATTTTGATGCAATTGGTAAGAACCATCTTTGGCGCTCAAAACGTAGCAGTAGAAAATCCTTCTTGGATGAGCGGTGGCATTCAAGTCCTACCGAATCTATCGCTGCCCTGGAACCGTATGATCATTATTTTATTTGCTGCCTGCGTGTTACTCGCAATGGCCATACTAATCTCTAAAACCAGATTAGGGCTTTTTGTTCGCGGAGTAACTCAAAATAGACCCATGGCAGCTTGCATGGGCGTCAATACAGCGCGAATAGATACCTACGCTTTTGCGCTCGGTTCTGGAATCGCTGGTCTAGCAGGATGCGCGCTGAGCCAAATCGGGAACGTAGGTCCCGATCTTGGGCAGGGCTACATTGTTGACGCGTTCATGGTGGTTGTGCTTGGTGGGGTGGGGCAGTTAGCTGGAACGGTCTACGCAGCCCTGGGCCTTGGCATCATCAATAAAATTTTAGAAGGACTAACGGGCGCCGTGCTCGCCAAAATTGCTGTGCTTGTCTTTATCGTTGTCTTTATTCAGAAAAGGCCCCAAGGACTTTTTGCGGTCAAAGGCCGTAGTGCTGAGGCCTAAATACGGCTACTTCTTATGATGCAAAAATCACTTGTCCTCCCCGAGTCAGCTCCACTTCTCTCTAAAGGGGGCTGGACATCATTTTTAATCGTGACGATTATTCTCACAGGGCTTGTTCCCGTTTTGAACATATGGGTGAGTCCTGCGAGTGCATTTCACATGAGTGACTTCCTTGTTGGACTCATTGGCAAGATTATGTGTTACGCCATTTGCGCATTAGCAATGGATCTGATATGGGGGTATACGGGGATATTGTCCTTAGGGCATGGACTTTTCTTTGCGCTTGGCGGCTACGCGATGGGTATGTACCTCATGCGTCAAATCGGCCTAGACGGAAATTACAAGTCGGAATTGCCTGACTTTATGGTTTTCTTGGATTGGAAGACTCTGCCTTGGCACTGGATGCTCAGTGGCAGTTTCTGGGCCACCCTCGCATTGATCGTGCTAGTGCCTGCTTTGGTTGCATTCACTTTCGGATTCTTTGCCTTCAGATCAAGGATTAAGGGTGTTTACTTCTCCATCATTACTCAGGCCTTGACGTTTGCTGCAATGCTGCTTTTCTTCAGAAATGAAACGGGGTTTGGGGGGAACAATGGCTTTACGGATTTTAAAAGAATACTGGATATTCCCATCGCGACCCAAAGTACCCGAATGGTGTTGTTCGTATTGACTGCTTTGACTTTGCTTGGATTTTATTTGTTCGCTAAATTTCTCGTACAAAGTAAATTTGGTCGCCTTTTGCAGGCAATCCGAGACGCAGAGAGCAGGGTTATGTTTTGTGGCTACTCCCCCGTCCCCTACAAGTTGGCTATTTGGACCTTATCGGCTGTGATGTGCGCTGTCGCCGGTGCGTTGTATGTGCCGCAGGTAGGTATCATTAACCCAAGTGAAATGAGTCCCGCCAATTCCATTGAAATTGCGATTTGGGCCGCGGTCGGAGGACGAGGCACTTTGCTTGGACCTATTGTGGGCGCCTTCATCGTCAACGGGGCTAAGAGTTGGCTGACCATGACTGCGCCGGAGTTTTGGCTTTATTTCCTAGGTGCGTTATTCATTTCAGTTACTTTATTTCTACCCAACGGGGTGCTTGGTTTAATCCGTAAGGTCCTGAAATCCAGTACAGATAAGAGGGCTGCGCCATGAGTACGAATTCAAGCCACCCCAGGGCGACGCCTGATGCAACGTATACGCCAAACGTCCTGACCAGTCCCAGTGTTTCCCTCGCAGGTTTAAAGAGGCCCACCGAGCCTAACCTTGTGCACGGCCGTATTTTGTACTTAGAAGATGTTAGTGTAAGTTTTGATGGTTTTAAAGCCATTAATCATTTGTCCCTAGATATTGCACCCGGTGAACTCCGCTGCATCATAGGCCCCAACGGCGCGGGCAAGACAACGATGATGGATATCATTACAGGTAAAACCAAGCCTGATTCGGGACAAGTATTTTTTGGCAGTAATATTAATTTGCTTGAATTCAATGAGCCCGAAATCGCAAAACTGGGGATTGGGCGCAAGTTTCAAAAGCCAACTGTCTTTGAAGAGCTATCAGTGTTTGATAACTTAGAGCTTGCCTTGAAATCAGATAAGAGCGTGAGATCCTCACTATTCTTTAAACTTAGTTCAGTTCAAAAAAATAGGTTGATTGAGGTTTTGGAGACTATTAAACTGGAAGACTCCATAACTCGGCAAGCAGGGAATTTAAGTCACGGTCAAAAGCAGTGGCTCGAAATTGGGATGCTTTTGATGCAAGAGCCCAAACTTTTACTACTGGATGAGCCAGTAGCGGGTATGACCGATCAAGAGACACAGCGAACAGCAGAACTCTTTTTAACACTCAAAGGACGCCACTCACTGGTGGTGGTTGAACACGACATGTCCTTTATTAAAACGATTGCTGAGAAAATCACCGTCCTCAGTGAAGGTTCTGTCTTAGCAGAAGGTACGTTTGATCAAGTGCAGGCCAATGAAAAGGTCATTGAAGTTTATTTGGGTCGATGAATGAAGCTACTAGAACTCTCAAATATCAATCAATACTACGGCGGCTCGCACATCCTAAGGAATGTGAGTATCAGCGCTGAGATGGGTAAAGTGACTGTGCTCCTTGGTCGAAACGGAGTGGGAAAGACCACTTTGCTCAAATCCTTGATGGGCCTCATCCCCATTCGCTCAGGCACTATTTCCTTGAACGGTTTGAATATAGAGAATGCCTCGTGCGATCAAAGAGCGCGAGCGGGTATTGGTTTTGTACCGCAAGGGCGTGAGATCTTTAACCGCTTGAGTGTGCAAGACAACCTGCGAATGGGACTGGCTGCCAAGCCTGCGTCGACTCCAATTCCCCCAGAGTTATTCGAGCTCTTTCCAGTTTTAAAGCAAATGCTGTCTAGAAAGGGTGGGGACCTCTCGGGGGGGCAACAGCAACAACTAGCCATAGCCAGAGCGTTGGCAAGTGGGCCTAAGCTTTTAGTGTTAGACGAGCCAACGGAGGGTATTCAACCCAGCATCATCAAGGAGATTGGGCGAGTTATTAAGATGTTGGCTGCGAGAGGGGATATGGGTATTTTGCTTTGTGAGCAGTATTATGATTTCGCTGAAGAATTGGCGGATGCCTACATTGTGATGGACCGCGGGGAGGTTATAGCAAGCGGGCCTAGCTCGGAGATGGGCTCTAAGGGTATTCGCCAAATGGTTGCTATTTAGAGCGCTGAAATTAGAGCGCCCAAATTCTTGGCATGACCGCAGGCAGTCCCCAAACGGTTGACCGCCAAGATAGCCACACGCGGCGCATTAGGTGCATGGAGGGCTCGACCAAATCAGTGAGCATACGAAGCACAACAATATGCTCATTGGGCGAGGTAACGCCTGCTTGGACCTGCACAGAACTCGGTGCTAAGGCCTCTCTGGCGAGAGCCAAGAGACGACTTGACTCGGACTGCGTTAAAGCGCGTGCACTTGCAAAAACCAAAGTTGACACGCATTTTTTACCGTTAAGACCTAAGGGACTTCTAAGTAAACCAAGGTCCTCTGCGTTGATACGTCCCCTGTCTAACCAGTGCCCTTTTAGTTCAAAGTGTTGTTCGATCAGACCCATTTCAAAGGGTAGATTGGCGCTGGGCATACCCAACGCAGTGATGTCCCAGGCGATAAGTTGGGAGTTATCCTTAAGATCGAAGATGCACTGATTCTTAGCCTTACATCCGTTATAGGCAAGTGTCTCAAGCGGTAGCCACTCGAGTCGTGCACTGTCGTGGAGTGTTGCATTGATAGTTTGAGTGGCCCATTCACTCTCGGATTTATAAAAACGAGTTGCACCTGGGGTTGTAATGAGTGCGTGAGCACCACCCCGGGCGTCGATGTTGATATCTAGCGAGTCCCCTCCCACCAATCCGCTAGGGGGGTGAATCAAGATGTTGTGGCAAATGGAGGGACCCTCGGGATAGAGGCTGCGCAGGATGCGCAGGGGCCCCTCGTGCTCAAACTTAACCTGGGTGGCTAGATTGTCTCGACTGTAGTGCAGGTCAAGGCGCGCACTCCAACCCACGGCTTAAGCTGCGCCCTGGGGTGGAGCAAATCCATTATTGGGCGCAGTGGATTCATTGCTTGAATTCACTGGTAAATTACTCAGAATAACGCGCCATAGGGCAAGATCAGTTGCCGTAATGCGGTCCCTGGCCTGTGCAACCTCCTCAAATAGTGCTCGGTCCGTCATCACACTCAGCTCCTTGATCTCGGAGATCAAGCTCTTGTAATGCTCAACCGCGTGTTCGGGAACGGCTGCGATTTTATGCAGCGGTAGTGCGGAGATGTCATCCATCATCTCCCGATCTTTTTTGGCCCGTTCGTACAAGCGGTGTAACTCCTCCTCCGACATGTGTAGCCTCTTGGCCTCACGGTTGATCACGTCCGCATCCTCCGTAGAGAGCTTACCAACGGAGAGCATCTCGTACAACCGGTTCAACAGCTTTTCGCGGTCAATACGCAACTGATCACTAAAGGCTGCGGATAAAAGAGCGGCTGGGATTGCGAAAATACCGATACCCATCAGCGCCAAAATAATCGTCATCGCACGGCCCATTGGTGTGACGGGCGTTAAGTCGCCGTACCCAACAGAGGCGAGTGTGATCACGGCCCAGTAGATGGCCTGAGGGATATTTTCAAATTTATCGGGTTGTGCCTCGTGTTCAAACAAGTAACCCAAGCTAGCCGTTAGCACGACCAGTAAAAGCATGATGAAACCTGAGGCCGCCATAAAAGGCCACTCACGCGCAATCACTTTACCAAGGGTCGCAGTAGCTTCTGTGTAGCGAGTCAGTTTTAAGAGCCGCATCAAGCGGAAAACCCGTAGGAAACGCAGATCAAATAAGTGGTGTAAGAATACCTCAAGAAAGAAAGGCAAGATGGCCAAGAAGTCGATGATCGAGGAGGTCGTCTTTGCTTGCTTGAGCCTACCCCAAATAGCGTGTTGAAAGCCTGGTTCTTCAACGCACGTATACAAACGCAGGAAGTACTCAACGGTAAATACCCCAACCGCCACAGCGTCTAAGATCACGAATTCAATATTCAAAATGTAGTGGATGCTTTGCACGGATTCAAAGATTACGGCAATCACCGAAACTACAACCCACAACACAATGAACGAATCAAAGAGCTCGTGCAGTTTGCCGCCGTACTCTGAGGGGTAGATGATGGCGTGCATCTTTTGGCGGAAGGTGCGCTCTTGATTGGCAATCCTAAAGTCTTGGATCGCTGGAATAATGACCCTAAAGAGCTTTAAGATTCGAAGCAGCCTTAGCGCCCTTAATATCCTCAAGTCCACTGCAATGAAAGATTGCAGGTAAAAAGGAATGATGGCTAAAAAGTCAATAATCGCAAAAGGACTAAAGATATAGCGAAGTGTTGGGAAACGCTTATCTTTAAACTCATGGTCCACAGGCGCCAGATAAAGCCGGGTCAGATATTCAGCGGTGAACACGACCACTGAGACAATATCAAACAGATGAAACCAAACTTTGTTAGGCTCAAAAACGGCGGGAACGT
>CAIKNE010000034.1 GCA_903828695.1 uncultured Burkholderiales bacterium
AAGGTGATCTCCTTGCACAAATTGACACACCTGAGGTGATGCAACAACTTGCTGAGGCTAAGGCCTCTAGGGCGCAAACGGAGGCGAACTTGCAGCTCGCAAAAAGCTCCTTCGAGCGGTGGAAAGCGCTTAGGCAGCGTGACGCCGTATCCCAGCAAGAGCTGGACGAGAGGACCAACACTTTTAATTTGGCCAAGGCCAATGTAGACGCATCTGAGGCCAATGTGCAGCGTTTGACCCAGTTACTGTCCTACAACAAAGTCATTGCCCCTTTCTCAGGCCTCATCACGAAGCGAAATGTAGATGTTGGTAACTTGGTGGACGCTGGAAACGGGGGAGCGCCTAAGGCACTTTTCTCGGTTGCGCAAATTGATCCCCTGCGTTTATATGTTCAAGTCCCTGAGGCTTACTCTCCTGATGTGCAAGCAGGCATAGAGGCCTCTGTCAGCTTGACGGAGATGCCGGGTAAGAAGTTCAAGGGTAAGGTGGTTCGCACCTCAGGCGCTATAGACCCAGTATCCAGAACACTCCAAATTGAAATCAACATACCGAACGCAGACAGAAAAATATTACCTGGCTCGTACGCTCAGGTTGAGCTCCAAACGAATGAGCACAAAGAGGTCGCGACTTGGACCATACCCAACAACTCCGTTCTCTTTAGGCCTGATGGGGTGATGGTTGGCGTGGTTGACGAAATAGGACAGGTTAGTTTGAAAAAAATCACCATCGGGCGTGATTTGGGCGTCTCCTTACTCGTCACCTCAGGCCTTCAGACCACAGACCGTGTTATTGTCAATCCACCAGATTCTTTGGCGACTGGCGACCTGGTGGTTGCAAAAGTATTGCCTGCAGCGATCAAGCCCAATCCAGAGGCGGGTAAATCAGAGCCCAAGCCAGAGGGCAAAGCAGATAGCAAAGTTGATGTGAAAACTGAGTCCAAGCCTGAGTCCAAGCCTGAATCCAAACCCGCATCCAAAACAGATGCGAAGTCAGACTCTGCTCTGGAGAAGCTTGCACCCAAGGATACGGTCATCGCACCCAAACCCAGTAGCATGAGCCAGTTTAAAAGCGTTCCGACAACTCCGTCTACTACGACTACTCCGACTGCACCCGCCGTTGCACCTGCTACCCTTAGCGCAACTCCAGCCAAGACCCCGTCCCCCAATTTATTAGCTCCCGCACAGCAAGAGCCGATGAATGCCAAGCCCGCTGCCAACAACACCCCCCGGAGCCCCTCTTGATTAGGTTTCCCTCACTCCAAAAGCAGTCCATAAAGTTGACGCGGATGCCCCTTGGCGTTCTTGCGACTTGCACACTTCTCTTGAGTGCTTGTAGCGCTGTGGGGCCCGATTATCAAAAACCCACCGTCACTGCCCCTGTTCATTGGAAGACGGAGGACGGATGGCAAGTAGCAGAACCTAAGGATCATTTCCTCAAGGGGCGTTGGTGGGAGGTTTTTGGGGATAAGGATCTTAATCAACTCGAAGATCAAACTCTTTTTCGTAACAACAATTTAATACTTGCTCAAGCTCGGCTTGATCAAGCCCGCGCATTGACTGCCTCTGCCAGTAGCTCCTTGCTCCCACGCATAGGTCTTACCGCGGGCACTGCAAGGACCAGGAACTCAGCTGATAGACCCATTACTCAGCAAAACCAGGTCTACGGTGGCTCTGTTCAACAAAGTGACTTCAATACGGGCCTAAACGTGAGTTATGAGTTGGATTTGGCGGGGCGGGTCAGACGCCAAATTGAAGGTGCCAAGGCGACTGAGCAGCAAATCACCTCTGATTTTGAGAACACCAAGTTAATTTTGACTGCGCAACTTGCAGTGAGTTATTTTTCCTTGAGAGAGTTGGACACCGAAATCTCTCTTGTCAACGCCATACTAAAGTCTCAGCATGATGCACTTGATTATGTGAGCTCTCGTTACGAGCTTGGCGCCTCCTCTCAACTCGATGTGGAGCAGCAAACCGCGTTGCTCTCAGGCACCGAGGCTCAAATCCAAAATTTGATGGATCAACGTGCGCGTTTTGAGCACGCACTTGCTACCTTAACGGGTGTACCGGCTTCTGATTTTTCGCTCCCTGCGTCGCCTGTTCTACCGGCCCCCGCAAAAATTCCTCTCGTTCAGCCCTCCCAACTGCTCCAGCGTCGCCCCGACATTGCAAGTGCTGAGCGGGCTGTGGCCGCAGCCAACGCACAAATCGGTGTTGCCAAGGCTGCATACTTCCCAACCGTTAATTTGGGCGAAGTCTACGGCGCAGATAGCAATGCAAGAAACTTACTCTTCACATCTCCCGCACTCCTGTGGTCGGTCGGGATCAGTGCAACCCAAACTCTTTTTGATGCGGGGCGAACTGAAGCCGGCGTGAACACGGCGAAGGCCGCCAACACGCAAGCTGTGGCGGCCTATAAGCAAACTGTACTGAACGCTTTTGAAGAAGTAGAGAACACTTTGTCCACTCAAAAAGCATTGGAGCAGGCCTCAAAATCCCTTGCTGTTGCTGTGAAGAGTTCTAAGAACGCACTCTCATTATCCGAGGTAAGGTATGAAACAGGAGCGGCTAATCATATGGAGTTTTTGCTGGCTCAGCAAACCTACCTTGGCTACGCCCGCCAAGATGTTCAAAACAAAGGCCAACAACTCCTCAACTCCGTTTTGATCGTCAAAGCAATGGGCGGTGGGTGGACGGGGGATACTCCTAGCGCTGCCAATAGCCCTCAAAAGACAGACCAAAGTGACTCCGGTACAAAGTCGGTGAACCCTGTCTCCTCTAATTCTGTCGCAAGCTCTAATCTTTTAAACAATCAACTTTTAAGCACTCATTCAACCCCATCAAATCGCTGAGGAAAGCATGGCCGATATTAAAAGTTTAAGAATCCGCGCCTGCCAATCTCTATGGCTAGCTGCCTCTTTATCAGTGCTGCATCTCGTATTGGGTAGCGCTTTCGCAGCCGATGAACACACCCTTAGTTCTTCTGCCTCTACCTATCCAAGCAAACCCATCACCATGGTGGTGGCGTACGCACCGGGTGGGCAGGGTGACTTGCTTGCACGACTTCTCTCGGAGCGTTTGGTAAGCGCCTACAAACAACCCATCCTCATTGATAACCGCCCCGGCGTTGCAGGGACTGTTGGGACAAGAATCGTTGCCAAAGCAAAAGGTGATGGTTATACACTTTTACTGGGGCAAACGGGTGAGATTGTTTTAAACCGAGTTCTGATCAAAGAGCTCGGGTACGATCCCCTGAAGGATTTAAAGCCGGTTGTGTTGGTGGCCAATGCACCACTTGTTCTTTTAACCTCCGCACAAGGCCCAATCAAATCTGTGCAGGACCTGATTCGTATTTCTCAATCCAGTCCCGGCACGCTTAGTTTTGGCTCTGTCGGTGCGGGAACGCCGGGGCATTTAGCAGCGGCAGCGCTGCTAGACGGTGCCAAGCTTGATATGGTGCACATACCCTATAAGGGTGTAGGTCCACTGCTGACGGATTTAATGGCTGGGCGCATCAGCATGTTTTTCAGCAGCGCAAGCGCTGCTCTTCCCCAGATCAGCGGCGGTAAATTAAGAGCCATCGCAGTAACTTCCCTCAAGCGCATGAAAATTTTGCCCGATGTGCCCACAGTTGCTGAATCTGGTTTGGTGGGTTTTAACTTCTCGCTCTGGGGCGGCGTGTTCGCACCCTCTGATACACCCGCAGATATCATTCAATCCTTGAACAAAGAGATCACCGCAGTGCTTGAGTTGCCTGATGTTAAATCGCGTTTTGAGGCCGATAACATGAGCGTTCCTAAGAATACGCCCCAAGAGTTTCAAGAGTTTGTGCGCACTGAGTCCGAGAAATATGACCGCTTAGTGAGAAGCGCTCATATCACCGCTGACTAAAAAATGCTTAAAACGATCAGCGCTTAATAAACTGTCTGATCTCGTCTGCGACGGATTCAATATCTGTGATTCCGTCCAGATTACCCCCTGTACCCACAATCTCAATGTACTTTGCTTCCTTATCTGCTGCCTTTAGCTGTTGCACTGCAGAGACGGCGTAGGAGGGGAAAAAGAGTAGATCGCTGGACGCCGATATAAAGAGCACTTTGGCCTGGACGCGCTCTATGGCTTGTTGAATATCGCCGTAATTTCCTGCCTTAAAGAGTTGCTGAGCACGAACCAGGTACAGGAAGTGATTGGCGTCGGAGATCTTGCTTCTCGCCTCCGCGGCTTGTCCAAAGGTCTCCTCAATGGCGTATTTGTTTTGCCACTGCATGAGTGGGTATTGACCCTCCAAGGCAATTCGGTTGGCAAATAACTTTTGTGCCCAACTCGGAGTACGGGAGTTGAGCGTCACCTCAGCAAGTGCTTGAGAAAGACCACGTATGGGGGCGTGTTTACCGTAGTAGTCCCCGTGGTTCCAAGCTGGATCCATCATGATGGGGTACGACCAGTTGTGAAGTGTTTGGATGAAATAAGCGTTGGACTCAAACCCAGTGGAAGTCACGGGGATGATTCGCTCCACCATTTCTGGGTAATCCGTTGCCCATTCAAGAGTTTGCATCGCACCCATAGATGCCCCCATCACAAGCACAAACTTCTTTATCCCAAGTTTGTCTGCTAATGCTTTTTGGACTCTCACAAAGTCTTGAATCGTAACGATGGGAAACGTCATCCCGTAAGTCCTGCCTGTGACGGGGTTGACGCTTGAGGGACCCGTAGTGATGACGTTGGGGTCACCCACTCCTAGGTTGACTAAGGTATCAGCGCTGAGGACGAAGTATTTGCTCGTATCAATCGGTTTGCCGCTCCCGATGATGCTGTCCCAGTAACCCGCTTGAGGGTCGGTGGGGCGGTACTTGCCAGCGGCGTGGGAGGTACCTGTCAGGAAGTGACAGATCAAAACGGCATTATCTCCACTTGCGTTTAAGTGGCCGTAGGTCTCGTATCCTACCCGAACTTGACGGATCACTTGTCCGCCAACGGTGTTGAACAGGGGGATCTCAAAGACCTCCTTGTTGACCGCTTCATCATAGGCAAGCGCTTGGAGGGGGAGGTACGCGCTGAGCAGCACAAGTGTTGTCCAAGTGAGCAGCAAACGTACAAATAAATTAAAGGTTTTACGCATAGTCATAACCCTATTGTGCACGCTAAAAAATTGAAACTCTAATATCCCTAAACCTATCCTAAGAAATTCCTTATAGTTGATTGCGGATATTTATTTATATTTAGACTCTAAGGCGTCTAGTAGAGGCTTTTGTACGAGCGCTTGGCGCAGCTCAAAACCAGCAACCAATCCGCTTGACTCCTCAAGTTGCCCCGCACTCTTGAGCTCCCCCAGCGCGTTTTGCATACCGGTGATGGCCCCTTGCAGTGCTGCGTTGGCATACAACACCATGGCAAAGCCCATCTCTTTTAAGACCTCGTGGGAGAGAGTAGGCGTTTTACCGCCAATCACAATGTTGATAATTTGAGGCGAGCTAAGGCTTGATGCAATCAACTTGATTTCATCTAAGTTCTTGGGCGCTTCAACAAAGATAACATCTGCACCGGCTTCGCTGTAGAGTTGGGCTCGCTCCAAAGCGGCTTGCAGACCGAGGACTGCGTTGGCATCGGTTCTGGCTATGACTAGAAAGTCAGGGTTGATGCGTGCGTCCACTGCGGCCCGAATCTTCCCCACCATCTCGCGCGTGGTGATCACTGATTTATCGTTGAAGTGGCCACAGCGTTTTGGACTTTCTTGGTCTTCCAACTGCACCGCGTCCGCGCCTGCTCGCTCCAGCACTTTAATCGTATGACGAACATTCAGCGCATTGCCAAACCCCGTATCCGCGTCCACGATGAGTGGGAGTTGGACCGCGTCTTTGATGGCGCTTGTGTGCGTGGCTAAATCATTTAAATTGATAAACCCAAGATCAGGCAATCCGTAAAAGGTGTTGGTGAGGCCTGCACCGCTTAGGTACAGTGCTTCAAAACCCACCGACTCAATCACACGGGCGGCGAGCGCGTTGGCAGCGCCGGGGACGATGAGCGCGCGTTTTTGGCTCAGTTTTTCTTTAAGTATTGCAGCGTAGTTCATTTAATATTCCAATGCATTCAGAGGCTGAGAGGAAATCAATCAGCCTGCGAGCTCCAAGAGTGCGTTTGCTGCACTTACAAGTACTTCGCCCCAGTCTTTCAGTGGTCCTTGTCTAAAGAGGCGAACGCTAGGATACCAAGGCGTGGTGCTTTGTTCGGTTTGCCATCTCCAGTCTGGAGTGTAGGGCACTAGCACCCACGTTCTAATACCAAGCGCTGCACAGAGATGGGCCACTGATGTGTCAACCGTAATCACCAAGTCGAGATTCATACACAGTGCAGCGGTATCCAAGAAGTCATCGACTTTTGCTGCAAATGAATAGACATTAGGATATTGGCTTATGAGCTCAGCCTCAGCATAAGAAATATCTTTTTGCAAATGAAAATATGAATACCTCTCAGGTAAGCCCCTCAGTAGCGGAGCTAGTTCAATGCTCCTTTGGTGGTCGTTGGGGTGCTTGGGGTTGCCACGGTTTAACAAACCGACTCTAAGATTGCTACTTTTTTCGTGCAGGCTCACATTGTCTTTGAGCATCTGTGCCCAGTCCGTAATTTTTTGTTCAGGAACGAAAAGGTAAGTTTCGCTTAAGTAATTAAAATGCGTAGCACCCTCAGATGTTTGTCCTGGTGAGGTTAAATTTATCTGCAAAGCCAACGGCAAACTAAGCAGCGGGCAATAGCAATCAAAACCAGGCAACTCATCCTCCAGGCTGATGAGGGTGATACCAGGCATTGAGTGCGCAAGCAGCGCCACTAATGAGCGAGGACAATGAAGAATGATCTTTTTAAACACAGATGAAAGCGGTTTGAGATATCTGCAAAACTGCAGCGTATCCCCAAGCCCCTGCTCTGTGTAGATCAAGATCGTAGATTCAAAATCTGTTTGCTCACCCAACCACACAGGCACGGGATAGGTCCTGTGCTCCAGGTGAATGGGTGAGCTTTTGTTTCTCCAGCGCCATTCATAATCCCTGAATCCTTCAACGCAATTGCCAAGTAACAAATTCAGCAGACTTTTATTCCAGTGTGCTTCGGCGTAGTTGGGATTTAAGGAAACGGCGTTCTGATAAGAGGCTAGGGCCAAACGCCATTCATGCATCTCTTTATAAACTAGACCAAGGTTGTTGTGCGCGTAGGCGAGATTAGGGCCCAACTCGGTTGCTTTCTTTAAGTCCGCTAAAGCCTCCTGCAAAAAACCCAGATCCAAATAACAAAGCCCCCTGTTGCTGAGGGCCTGGGGGTAATTAGGATTGAGCTTCAAGGAGGAGTTATAGGCTTTGAGCGCCTCATCATTCAGTCGTAGCCCTTTGTAAGCTACACCCAAATTGGAGAAAAAAAGATGACTCTTTGCATTGAGTTCGATTGCGCGGGAGATGGACTCAATAGCCTGTCCATACTCGCCTTGCTCTGAGAGCGAGACACCCAGCAAGTGCAGGGCGTTGAAGTCATGCGGGTCCCTCAGTAGGACCTGCCTATAAAGACTCTCAGCCTCTCGCGTCAAGCCTTTTTGGTGGGCAGTTACAGCTTTTATGAGCAAAGGGCTTACAGGGAGTTCACGAGCTGGAGTTGCTTTGATGAAGGGATTTTTAAGCGGTACGCTTTGATTCGGACGCTTCAATGTTGATTTAGCCATTGCAGGGGTGAGGAGGGGTGTGAGAACTCTCTTTTTTGGGAAGTTCCCAAGAGGGCGCAACCGCCCTTGATGAGCCTTGATGGAGCTATTTTAGCGCTGAGCAAGCCCCATGCGCTGTGCACAGCAAGCGTCCAAGTCCTCGGATTCGCAGGAGATTACTTAATTTAAAGTGTCAAAACGCAATGGTCTCCACCCAACTGGAGGCTTTCCCTGTTGGGTACTTGCCGACCAAGGTGAGCGTGCCTGTGGGGGAATCGAGTTTATAAACGGAGAGGGTGCTGGAGAGCTCCCCAGTGGCAATTACAAATTGACCGCTGGGATCCACAGCAAAGCCCCTGGGTTGCTTCTCAGTTTGTACGCAGGAAGTCTGTGTGATTTTCCCGCTTGGTGAGTCAACACTAAATACGGTCAAGGTGCTGTTGGTTCTCTCTGAGGCGATTAAGAATTTACCGTCAGGCGTCATATGAATATCTGCAGCCCAGATATCTTTGTCCACACTTCGCACGGGAGCCCCCGCAACACCAACTGCCCCTCTGGGCAGCCCGGGCTGCAGATCCGAGCCGGGCGGGAGGATGGAGTCGATTGAGAGTTGAGTGAGTAAACCCGTTTTGGAGTCGAGTGCGAACGTTGTGATGGTGCCCACCAATTCGCTTAGCAAGTAAACAAATCGGTTGTCGTTTGAGAAAACAAAATGCCTGGGGCCTGTGCCTGCTTTTGTGAGACTTACTGCAGGTGTGTTTGAGGTGAGGAGTCCAGTTTTTGCGTTGAATTTAAATTGAAACACCTCGTCACTACCCAGTGTAGGTACGAATAAAAATTGATTCGTCGCGTCTACACGCACCGAGTGCGCATTTCTTCCAACGGGTACGATTTGAGCAGGCGTTGATGAGACTTTGCCCTGAGCATCCACGGCGTTCACCGATACCAGGGAGGATCCGTAGCCCGCACCAAAAAGATATCTTCCTGTTTTATCCAAAGATATAAAAGGAAAACTCTCCGCAAGTGGGGAGTTGTTCAGAAGGTTTAGCATGCCGGTGTTGGGGTCAATCCGGTACGTCAAAACAGAGTAGGGTTTGGAGCGTGATCCAGCGTAGAGTAGTTTTAGTTTTGCGTTCACAGCCATTGGCATCACAAGCGGTGCTGCCTTTACACGCATTCCAACGATCAACTCACCTGTGGGTAGCATTTCATAGGTGCCTATGTCGCCCTCGTCAGCACTGGAGACGTAGACAAAAGTTTTTGAATAAGTTGAATTCATAAGAAGTAGGGTGAAACTAAGGGTGAGTGCAAGTTGTTTGAGTGTAAGTTGTGTGAGTGCTTTTAACATGAACAGAGTCCTTTGTCGGCGAGCTATCAGAGGAGGGTCAATGATTCCCCCCCCAGCTATCAAGTCCATTTGGGGGGGGACGGGCTTAAGCACAGGTGCAGTTATTTAAAAAAAATTTTAAACATGAAACTTTCACGCATGAAACTTTTAAACATGAAACTTTCATACATGATCTTCTACGTCTGTACTTTAGTCCTCAGAGCTGGACTCGGCTTTAAGTGATTTCCCTTCTTCACCCAAACTATGCCCAGGCCAGGGCACAGATCTTGGACTCAAAGGTTATCCAAGTAAGCGCAAATGCTTTGCCACTGTACCAAATCTTTTTCGATCTTAGACGCAGAAATATCAAACATCGACAGGCCGTGCTCCACCATGTGCAAATAGTACTGCGTATCGCGCAGGTACCCGATCACTGGCACATCAATGGTGGCTAGGAACGCTTTGAGTTTGTCACCCGATAAAGTCCTTGCATCAATTCGGTTACCAATCACCGCAACCTGAGTTTTTCCTCCATTTGTTAAATTGGTAAGAGTCGTTAAAAAGGCTTTTGTAGCCTGTACATCAAACGCGCTGGGGAGTATGGGGACTACGACAAGGTTAGACCTTGCGACCACCTCTCTTAGTCTCCATCCGTCTAAAGCACCCGGGGTGTCAATCACCAACCTGGTGATCTCTGGGGGTGGTTTAGCGGTCAGCAGCAAGTCAGCTTGATAATCCCATGTCTTTATGAGGGGGAGACTTGGGGGCCTTTGGGAAAGCCAGTATTTGGAGGACTGCTGAGCATCCGCGTCGCCGAGCATAACTTTGTGCCCACGACTCGCAAAATACCCCGCAATTTGAGTCGATTAGGTTGACTTACCAGATCCTCCTTTGGGGTTGATGACAGTGACTATTTTCATATACAACCTTTGTGCTATTTTACCGCTTCTGGCGTCCCAAATGAGTATCTTTGTGATGGATGTTGACGGGGGAGCTTGGAATGCATGCATTTACAAATCAATTTGTAAATCCAAGTCGTCATCATTGACCCCCCTAAAT
>CAIKNE010000035.1 GCA_903828695.1 uncultured Burkholderiales bacterium
AATTTTTTAAATACATATAAATTTTTTAATCCTAAAGCCATTACGTAAATAATAGCAAAACTTACAGTTGCATCTAATATGCGGTTAAGCAGGTAATACATTAATATTGTTGTATTGTCGGTATAGTGAAGGTTCAAATAATCCAAAACTCTAAGGGATACAAGAGGCGGCAAGACTGATACGATGAGTCCATTTGCGATTTGCTTTTTAGCACCCCATAATTCAAAAAAACGAGCATTCCCTAGGAAGAACTTAACACTATAGAATCTAAATTTATTAAAAATTAATAAATTAAATACCAAAAAGTATCCAAATATAATTACCTGAACAGATAGTGTTTGAAAAAAATATTTTGTTAAGAGAGAAGCGCAAAACAAAAAAGACGGGATCGCAAATGCAAAAAAAGAGCCTCTTAAATTACCAACACCTAAGTTGACCTGTGCCTTAACAATTAAATATGCACCCAAAGGTAAAAATGATAAAGAATAAAGATAATCATATTTTCGAAAAAGAATTAAAATGGTGAAAATCAAAAAGAACACAAATCCAACAAAAATCTTAATGATATTAAAATAATTATTCAACACTTTAAGTCTTGAGTATTGTGAGAAATTGCTACAACTTATTGCATAAAAAAAATTACTTAGCCCCAAGGAACCGCCAGAACTGAGAATTGAATAAACAAGTACAATCTTGTAAAAAGATATTAGTTCGTCACTATTGCCTATTAAAAAAGGCGCAATAGTGAGAGGTAAAAATGAAATTAACGACTTGCCAAGACTAAAAGTAAACGCGGGAATATTAATCATTTAAAAAATTCATATGCGACTCTCTAAAAAAAACAACTGGGAATATAACAATGTCAAATTCAATAAAAACACTATATTGAAATTTAACAAATCCAATTCCTGGATTTATTTTATACGAAATGCATTAGTCTACAAGTATGCTCAAACGCTCGAGTATTTAGAGTTGGGATGCGCTCCAGGAATTTGTACCGCCGCACTTGTTCATGATTCAAATTGGAACATTTCAGGAATCGATTTTAGCGACAAAGCGGATGTTTTTGTTGAGACGTTGGCTCAAGTTGATAAACAAGTTAATTTATATAAGTTTGATTTATTACTTGACTCATTAGATAAAAAATTTGACGTCGTTGCAAGCTTTGGACTCATCGAGCATTTTTCAGATGAGAGCCTAGATCAGATCTTACAAAATCATGACCATTATCTCCAGAGTAAAGGGACTTTAATTATTGAGGTTCCGAACTTCAACGGGTTTCAGTATTTCTGGCACAAACTTTTTGATTCTTCTGATCTCAAGATTCATAATCTAGAAATCATGAGTCCAATTGTCATTTCGGAGTTTTACAGAAAATTAGGCTACGAAATTACATTTTGTGACTATATCGGTGAACTACATGTGTGGGGAAGCACGGCCTTCAATAATAAATTATTTAAACTGTTTGCTAAATTATTGGCAAAGTCAGTTAATATAACAAGCACAATTCTCAATTCAGGTGGATTCACAATTCACGGTAAGAACTATTCACCTGCAATTTTGCTTATCGCGGTCAAACCTTGATCAGCCATTGTATTTTGAATTTAACAATAGACCGGTATAAATACACGTAGCTTAAACAAAATACCAGTCCAGCTATTTGAAGGAATAATGTATTGTTCCAAAAGATAACCGCCGGAAATACAGCCAAACTAGATAGAAACCACAAGAAAGGGGAAGTGCGCGCGTTACTGGAAAAATATGAGTTTTTACTTTTTGGGTTAACCCATTTTGCAATTCTTCCATAAATTAGCATATGCAAATGAACTCCATCCGGCATACTAGGGCTCATCTTTTTGATGAACTTTTTTCTCCATATTGAAAACAAAGTCTCAAATATGGGATAAATATTAATTAAAAAGGCAAACCACGGAGATACATTAGGATTTCTGACAGTCAATAAAATCGAAATGACGCCTATAGAGAATCCAATAAAGTAAGCTCCACCGTCACCCAAAAATATCAATCCCCTTGGGTAATTCCAAACAAAGAAACCAAATATACCGCCGATTAAAGCCACACCAACAAAAACGATAGCAGAATCGTTATTCCTGAAGGCGACATAAGCTATTGCAGATAAGGTAATAATGGCCACCATACAAACAAGTCCGTTAAATCCGTCAATAATGTTATAGGCGTTCGTTAGACCTACGATCATGAAGCAGCTCAATAATGCAACAATAATTGGTATGCTGAAGATTGGCTCAATCCACAAAATGTCTATACTTTTAACTTGAGTCCCAAGTATCAGATAGGCTGTAAGCGCCGAGATGAAGCAACCTATTATTCGAACTTTGGGACTTACCTTTTTGGTTAGGTCCTCTAATGTACCAACCATATACGCGGTAAAGCCGCAAAAAACGACTTCTAATAGGATAAGCCCGCTATCAAAATCCTGGGTTAATCGAGCCAGTGCACTGACCAGTACACCCACAAATACACCTAATCCACCAACTCTTGGAACGGCTACCGTATGAAATTTTTGAGGTCCATCAAAGTCAAAGTCAGATGTCAAGCTTTCATGTTTATACTTGTACCTGACGACTAGAACAGTTATCAGGCAGGAAGTAATGAATGCAATAAAAGAAGCTAACATTTAGTGGTTAATAGAAATAATGAATTATCAGCATCCAGTAGTTAGATTATTGCATATTAATTATCTACGACTGGAGAAGCACTATTTACGTAACAGCCACCTGTAAAAAAGTCCTCGAACTTGATAAGGAACTAAATATACAGCAGATCGACTGACCCCGTAAATTAAGGCAAAGAAGATATTACTAATTCCCTTGCGTATCAAGTGCTTTTGAAGCTTAATTTCTGCATAAACATACCGAAACCCTCCACGCCTTTTGTACATTGAATTTCCTGCGGTTGCCAACACTAACGGCTCTGATAGATTGATAACTCTCGCTCCTGCACTAAGCATGGAAGCCCATAAACCGTAATCTTCCTTGAGGAAGATATCTGGATATCCTCCGCAACTGATAGCTAATGGCACTCTAAATGCTACTGACATATGGTTAAAAGGGTTTCGCTTGCGCGCGAATTTGATAATTTCAGCTTGTTTAAGTGGAGGAGCCCTTAATCCAAGTTTTACACCGAACGAGTCGACCTCTTGAATAGCAGAGCCCAAAAGGTCATAGCTATCATTCATATAGGGTGCCAAAGTCTCAAAGCGATTACTTAGGTTTATATCATCTGAATCAGCTCTGATAACCCACTCTGTTTTGACATATACAAGTCCTATATTTAATGCTTTGGCCAACCCGACATTACTCTCCAAATAGAGAGCCTCTAACCCCTTTTCATCCTTGTATCGATTGATAGCAGTGATTATTGAATCTGGAATAGGCCCGTCGACTATCAATAGAACTTTAGTAGGAGAAAGTGTATTTACATAAATACTAGAAAGTGCTTTTTCAAACAGTTCGGGTATATCGTTTTTGTATACAGCAATCAAAACAGTAAATGGATTAAATTGCATACTTAATTGATAAATTTATAATGCTTGAGCAAGAGTTGGTTGCCCTCATTCTCAACCTTACTCTTGTACCATTCTTTGGGTGCCACAACCGTTGAGGCAGGTTTATTGCACAGACTAGAGGCCCACCAAGAGAAGGTACTATTCGCAATAATAAAGCCATCACAACTTGAGAGCAATATAAATTCTTGTTGCATCGTCAAACCGAGGCATCCTACTCTGAATCCATTCAACCTTGCTGATAATTCAGAACAGATTTTCGGATCATCACCAAAAATAAGAAAGCTCACGTTGCTTGGGAAGTGCTTCACGGCCTGAAGGTAATATGCAAGATCCACTATTTGAAATCTTTTTGAGGCTGCATTTTGATATAGAAAGTCTCCTCTTCTAACATGTACGCCAATTAGCGGGGCACCATTTGCAGAAAAATTTTGATTGACTATTTCGAGTAAAGCATTCCTATCATCCTTAACAACCTTATCGAATATTCCTCTTAATCCTTCTATATCCAGAACCCTCGGATCTTGGAAATAACCATCCAACACAATTGATCTGTACTCCTGTTGCCCGCATAAGGTTCTAAATGCTAATAAAGAGTTTATTGAACTTAAAAAAACATAATCCAATACTTTTCCATCTACTATTTTAGAAATTCTAAATCTTGATGCAAACTGCTCCAATTGCATTTGACTTGAAAGCATATTTACACCCTTAATATGCTGTACCAAGAAGTCTAGCTCAAAGGACCTTGGAGTTTCATAGTCACCTAGAAATCTTGCATCCAGAAATAGTTCTTCACTCTTTAATAGATTTGAGAGGCTTAAACCTGCGCTTAATTGGAACAACTGATTACCCAGTCCACCGCTCAATCTAATACAAATCTTATTTTTTGAGTCTTGCACAAGGTTGCTTGTTTATTTATGTTAAATTTTTTGGAGCGGAATACTGATGAAAGTGAACTGGGATTTTTAATCAAAACATGATGGCTCATTAAATTAACCTGCAATAGAACTCAACCACATTTTTCTTATCAGTTTACAGCTTGAATTCTACTAATATAAATACCTTTTCTAAAATAGTATTTACTGAAAAATTGGGTGATCAATTGCTGATCTTCATTCCCTAATAGTATTCATCTTTTTTAAAGTCTACGCCTAAAAGCCTAACCTTAACGCTCTTGCCTTTAATCCGACCTTGCGATAACCGCCTTACAGCCTCCTTAGCTATCTTTGCATCAACTGCTACGTAAGTCGAAAACTCGTTCACATTGATCTTACCCACCTGCTCTTTGCTAAAGCCTGCGTCCCCTGTGAGCGCCCCTAAAACGTCCCCTGCCCTGATCTTTTCTTTCCTACCTCCAACGATCTGAATCGTCAACATCGGAGCTGCCTGAGGCCTACCCTGGACTGCTTTTGAGTCTAACTTACCCAAATCCTGCCAAACAGACTCACGCCCTTGGAGTTGCTCGATTTTGCCAATAAAGCCCATCTCATCCATACTGACGAGATTTAGAGCCAGTCCCTTCGCTCCCGCCCTGCCTGTCCTACCTATCCTGTGAATATGCACTTCTGGGTCAGGGCTCACATCAACGTTAATAACAGCTGCGAGTTCAGCAACGTCTAAGCCCCTGGCTGCAACGTCGGTTGCAACCAGCACATTAGAACTTCGGTTAGCAAATTGGATCATGACCTGATCGCGCTCGCGTTGCTCAAGCTCCCCGAAAAGTGCACTGGCACTGAACCCTGCAGCCTGCAAATAAGCCACCAAACGCCTGCACTGCTCTTTGGTATTACAAAAGGCGAGCGCGTTGGTAGGCTGGAAGTGGTTGAGCAGTTTAGCAACACCTGCGAGCCTGTCCCCAGGCTCAACTTCAAAGTAAATCTGCTCGAGTTGAGTTGACTCAATTTGAGCTTGAACCTTAACGGTTTTAGGGGAGCGCATGAACTGGGCCGCTAAACGCTCGATCCCCTCTGGGTAAGTTGCCGAGAACAGGAGGGTTTGACGCTCCTTGCCACATTGTTTGACGACATTTGCAATATCCTCAAAGAAACCCATATCCAGCATCCGATCTGCCTCATCAAGGACCAGAGTTTGTACCGCCCCTAAATGCAGGGCCTCTCGCTCGATGAGGTCCAAAATGCGCCCAGGCGTTCCAACCACCACATGCGCCCCGTGCAGTAAGCTTTGTACCTGCGCTCGAAGCGCAACCCCTCCGCAAAGGGTAATGACTTTGATATTGTCCACGGCTCTGGCCAAACGCCTGATCTCCTGGGTGACTTGGTCAGCTAGCTCACGGGTGGGGCAAAGAACCAGGGCTTGAACGTTCAGGCGGGGAGCTTCTAACTTTTGGACTAAGGGTAGTCCGTAGGCTAGGGTTTTACCGCTCCCTGTGCTGGCCTGGGCAATCAAGTCATGACCCGCAAGAGCAAGCGGTAGTCCAAGAGTCTGAATAGGTGTCATCTCCTTTAACCCAAGTTGCTCTAGGTTGCTCAGAGTGGCGACAGGTAGGCCTAGGGTGTCAAAACCCTTGGATGAGTTGTTAGAGGAACTATTCATAAAATTTATACACTAAAGACGAAAACAACCAAGAAAATGTATCTATATTCCTAGGCATACTTGAATGCTATGTTGAACTCATTCAAATAGGAAAGGTTAGAGAATATTGAATAAAGTGGGTTGCCTCGGTTGCAGTGGCAATTGGACCTGTTCAGCCTGGTCAACAGGGCTTAAGCCTCACAAATTATTTCATTCCTGTACAACCAGACCCAAAATACATTACTTAAGTTCACATTGTCTCATATTAGGTCGAAACAGGATAGCCACAAACGCCCCACGTATGCCAGCAGCAAGACTGGTCGAATTTGCCCCTGTCCCGACCCAACTCCAACGGGCCTGCGCCAAAGTCAACACGATAGGCTTCACACGTTTCATACGGTAGAACTTGAGCAGTAATTCCAGCAACTATAGAAAATCAAAGCTTTTGTACGCGATTGCTGGAGCAGTTATAGACAATCTTTTATTTACTTGTTTTTACAGTACACAAAATTAGATATAGACCCCCTTTAGTGTTCTGTCAAAAACACCCCCGTGAAGTCAAGGTGCAATGTATGAATTGCCGCAGGGCTCTAAACCCTGGGGTAGCGCAGCACTTTTACGATCAGTGGCAGGACATGTAAAAATCACTTGCATGGGATATCTTTTAAGTCTCAAAAGGGTCAAGTTTGTTTCAAGGCTTTAACTCGGGGAATTGATTCAAGGGTTGATTCAAGTGTTGATTCAGGGATTGGTCTTCTCGGTGAAAACGGTGCAAATGAGATGAGAAGTATGGGTGTAAGTGGATGTAGCCTGGTTCACTTAATTACTCAAAAGCGCTTTGAGCTTAGGTAATGCGAGTTTCATTGCTGCGCGACCTGCATCAATATTTTGCTGCCTATTGGCAAACTCAATGCTACTCACCCCAACCAACGAGGGCTTGACCACGATATCGGCCTGTGCAAGCTCGAAGGTGTTGATACTCTTACTCATGATGGTGAATGTTTGAAGAAGTATTTTGAGCATATCGTCTGACTTATTGCCCTCGGGCGTGCTGGAGATATCAACTGCCAACACAATATCTGCTCCCATTTGACGAGCATAGCGAACGGGGACGGGGGAGACCAATCCTCCGTCAACATATTCTTTACCTGCAATTTTGACTGGCTCAAAAACCGAAGGAACTGCGCTAGATGCATGAACAGCGGTACCGATATCTCCCTTTTGGAACAAGATACCCTCCCCTGATTGAAGATCGGTGGCGACAACTCCAAGTGGTATTGGGAGTTGCTCAATGTTTTTGATTCCCGTTTGCTGACGAATAAAGCGTTCAAGCGCCTCGCCCCGCATCATCCCGCGTTTCAAAATAGATATATTCCAATCGGTGATGGCCGATTGATCGATGCTGTCTGCGACCCTTTGAAGTTGAGCACCTGATTTACCGCTGGCGTAGATCGCTGCAACAACACTTCCGGCTGAAGTGCCGACTACCATATTAGGCTTGATACCGGACTCCTCTAACACCTGTATCACTCCGATGTGTGCGAACCCCCGCGCTGCGCCCCCGCCAAGCACCAAAGCAAATTTAGGAGGAGGTCGGACGGGCTTGACCTGCTCGGATGAATTGTTAGAGTTGGTATTAGATGCACCGTTATCTGTTCTTTGACCCGTCCGCTCTAAACTTGAGCCCCGCCCGTCATTGTCAGTCATGAGCGGAATGTGAGTTGCACAGCTACTGAGCAAGAAACACGCAAACAGCAACTTTGCAAGTAACTTGACGGACACACAAGGGAGTCTAGAGATATTGAATCCAGTGAGATTTTTCATTCAAAACCCGTAAAAGGAGAAGCCGAGTATTCTCGCAGACAACACTGTTAAAAGCAACCTAGTTCCAAGCTATGTTCAAGACATGGTCAAGACTTGGTTAAGACATAGTCCAAGCGTAGTCCAGGTATTACACCAAAGTTACCAAATATAACCTCCTCTTTACATCTCTTAATTTGAAAATGACACTAAACTCTCTTGATCCAAATTATGTTTAAATTCAAACGCCGTTCTAAGCTGATGGCTCTATCCGTCATCATCAGCACGTATAGCCTCGGGTATTCAGATTACCTGGGCGCGTCCACAAATGAACCCTTGACGGTCGAGCCCTCAATACCAAGCGCACAACAACTGGGAACTGAAATCGACCCAGTTCGGGACCGAACACAACCGAGTTCACAGATGCTTTTGCATCCTCAACCCAACGAACTCACGACCACGAGAGACTATGCGCCCGAGGCCGCTTCGCGTTGGACGGATAAACCGGGCTGGGTCTATCCCACTGAGGCCGTGGCTGCGGCAAATCCGCTTGCGGCACAGGCAGGGCTTCAAATACTTAAGAAAGGCGGCAATGCTGTGGATGCGGCCATAGCAGTTCAAATGGTACTGAGCTTGGTTGAGCCCCAGTCAAGCGGCATTGGCGGAGGCGGGTTTATGGTCTTATCCCAAAGAGGCCATGTTGTGGTGTTTGATGGTCGAGAAGTTGCGCCTCAAAGCGCAACTGAAAATCTATTCCTCAAGAGTGAGGGTAAGCCTTTTGAATTCAAACGCGTCCAACTGAGCTCTCGCTCTATTGGCGTTCCAGGGATTGTTGCAATGCTTTGGCAGGCACACCGCCTTTACGGTAAATTGTCTTGGAAGGATCTCATCCAACCTGCCATTGAGCTGTGCGATAAAGGTTTTATGGTCAGTCCTAGACTCTTTCAGTTACTACTACAGGATAAGGATCTCCCTGGCAACCCCTACGCAAGAGATTACTTTTATCAAGCGGACTTAACGCCTTGGCCCGTTGGGTACAAGTTAAAAAATCCTGAGCTTGGTCACATACTCCGAGATATTGCAATCCAC
>CAIKNE010000036.1 GCA_903828695.1 uncultured Burkholderiales bacterium
CAATGATTCAAGCAATGATTCAAGCAATGAGGCGGCTCACTTGAGTGAAGATGTTCATGACACAGTCGAGCAATCCCTAGACGCTGAAGGGGTTGAAGAGACCAACGTGTCGGATCCTGAGTTGAATGAAGAGAGTGATGATGTCTCAGTATTGAACTTACTGCAAAAAGGACAAAATCCTGAGCATAAAAAATACAAAAAACACCGCAACATCCTTCCCCAAGCCTGGGTCCTAGAACTCTCAAGCTTTCAGTTAAACGACTGCGAAGATTTTGATCCAACCGCCGCAGCCATACTCAACATCACAGAGGACCACTTAGACTGGCATCCTGATATGCACTCGTATATTGGGGCAAAGTCAAAAGTGTTTGGAGAGCATTCACATCAAATTCTGTGCAGGGATGACGCTCATGTACTGGCACTTAGATCCGCGCAGCTTGATGCAAAAGCTTTAAAGAAAGCCAAGGCAGATGCGCAGGCTAATCAGACAGAATGGTTTGAGCGCGAAGTCATCACCTACGGCAGTGACCTACCGAGCGAGCCAGGTCACTACGGACTCGAGACGGTCAACGGGATGACTTGGCTCGTAAAAGCAGTTGACCCCAGTGATGATTCAGGAGAAGTGAAGAGTCGCAGAAAGAAAACGCCAGTCCAAGCCGATGAACTGATCATGCAAAGACTCATGCCAGCGGACGCACTTCGTATTAGAGGCGCGCATAACGCGCTTAACGCGTTGGCAGCGCTTGCGCTGTGTAGCACTGCACGCGCGACAAGCGTGGGCCATGGCCCCATGCTTTACGCACTTCGAGAGTACAGGGGTGAGCCCCACAGGGTCGAACCCGTTGCACGTATCGGTGATGTTGAATATTTTGATGACAGCAAAGGCACCAACGTAGGAGCCACGATCGCCGCCGTCAAGGGACTTGGCGCTGAGCACCGACTGATCGTGATCTTGGGCGGAGAAGGTAAGGGGCAAGATTTTGCGCCGCTGTGCGAGCCACTATCCAAATATGCAAAGCTCGTGATTTTGATGGGTCGCGACGCGCCTGTGATCAGGCACGCTATCCAACACATTGATGTTCCAGTTGTGAACGCGCAGGACCTGAGGGAGGCTGTGCAAGTCGCCCACGAGCGAGCTGAGTTTGGGGACGCCGTGTTAATGTCGCCAGCCTGTGCAAGCTTTGACATGTTTGATAACTACGAGCACAGGGCGCAAGTCTTTGTGCAAGCGGTGCGTGATTTAGCGCTTGAGGAGGGCGTTGTATGAGCGTAGGCTCCAATTACGCTAACAACAAAGTTGCACAAGCCGCTGGGGCTTCAACACGCGTGTGGCATTGGTTCACGGGATTGCTGGGTGTATCCCCTCAAGACGGCCCCGATGCGTTGCCAGTTAGAGTGCACGGGCGAGAGTTTGCCAGGACAGCAGCTGCGCCTGTGGGCATCAAAGGTTTTGATCAACCCCTTTTATGGTCTGTTGTGACGCTTTTGCTTTGCGGGCTGATCATGGTCTACTCAGCATCGATTGCGATGCCCGATAACCCCCACACCGCCCACTACTCTCAAACCCATTATTTGGTCAGACACGCGCTCTCGCTCACGATTGGATTTATCGTCGCTTTGTTGGCGTTTCAAATTCCGATGGATGTATGGGAAAAGTACGCCCCTCATATCTTTCTAGGCTCACTCGTACTGATTGCATTGGTCCTATTGCCGTTCATCGGCAAGGGAGTTAACGGAGCTAGGCGTTGGATAGCGCTTGGGGTGATGAATTTTCAGCCCTCTGAATTGGCTAAATTGGGTGTTCTCCTGTACGCAGCCAACTATATGGTGCGAAAGATGGATGTAAAGGAGAAATTCTTCAGGTCCGTAGCCCCAATGGGAATTGCAGTTGCATTGGTTGGCTTTTTACTGCTGTATGAGCCCGATATGGGCGCGTTCATGGTGATTGCTGTGATTGCGATGGGAATCCTCTTTTTGGGCGGCGTGAACGCAAGGATGTTCTTTCTCATCGCGTTGGTGTTGGTTTTTGCATTTAGTCTGATGATTTACTTCTCGGACTGGAGACGTGAGCGTATTTTTGCTTACCTAGACCCGTGGGGTGATAAGTACTCACTGGGTAAAGGCTACCAACTCTCTCACTCATTGATCGCGCTCGGTAGGGGCGAAATCTTTGGTGTTGGACTAGGCGGCAGTGTCGAGAAGCTGCACTGGTTACCAGAGGCACATACTGACTTCCTTTTGGCAGTGATCGGCGAGGAGTTTGGATTCTTAGGCGTATTCACCATCATTGCACTGTTCATGTGGTTGACGCGCAGAATTATGTACATTGGTCGTCAAGCCATTGCTATGGACCGTGTGTTCTCAGGCCTTGTTGCCCAGGGTGTCGGTGTTTGGATGGGCTTTCAAGCGTTCATTAATATGGGCGTGAATTTAGGAGCATTACCCACCAAAGGGCTGACACTACCCTTGATGAGTTACGGTGGATCAGCCATCCTCATGAATCTAATCGCATTGGCAATTGTGCTGCGCGTGGATTATGAGAACCGACTCCTCATGCACGGAGGGCGGCTATGAATGCACTGAGCATCGAAGGCGTTCAATCGTCAAGCCCTACGGCGCGAACAGCGATGGTTATTGCTGGGGGCACGGGCGGTCATATATTTCCGGGTCTTGCACTTGCAGGACTGTTGCGCGAGCAGGGCTGGCAGGTGCACTGGGTGGGCGGTGAGTCCCCCAGTATGGAGAGCCGTTTGGTGCCAGCACAGGGGTTTGATTTTCAAGCCATAGATTTTGCAGGCGTACGCGGCAAAGGGTTGACTAGGTTGCTTGGGTTACCCATTCGACTCATCAAGGCGATGATTCAAAGTTTTGTATTGATAAGACGCATTCGTCCAGATGTTTTAGTGGGGTTGGGCGGCTATATCACTGTGCCGCCTTGTTTGATAGGAAGAATAATGGGCAAGCCACTGGTTTTGCATGAACAAAACTCGGTTGCTGGGAGCGCCAATAAGCTCTTGTCCAAATTTGCAAAAAGCGTGTTCTGCGCCTTTCCCGGTGTACTTGAAGGACAGTGGGTGGGTAACCCACTGAGGCAGGATTTTAAAAACCAACCCACACCCAGAGAAAGATTCGCAAATAGGAGTGGACCCCTTCGGTTGTTGGTTGTAGGGGGGAGTTTGGGTGCGCAGGCTTTGAATAACGTTGTGCCTGAAGCCCTGGCCATGATGTCAAGTGACACCAGACCCAGCGTCACTCACCAAGGCGGCGCAAAGCAAATGAACGCTTTGAGGGACGCATACCGTAAAGCTAATTTGTATGAAGGAGCGAGTATTCAACTGGTGCCCTTTATCGATGAGATGGCTACGGCCTTTTTGGACGCCGATATTGTGATCTGCAGAGCAGGGGCGAGCACGGTGAGTGAGTTAGCAGCGCTTGGAGTTGCGGCTATCTACATTCCCTTTCCCCATGCCATCGATGATCATCAAACTGTGAACGCAAAGTTTATGGTCGACAGTGGTGCGGGTTGGTTGATTGATCAAAAAAGCCTGACTGCAAGCTTGCTATCTAATCTATTGATGAGTCTGAGTAGAGAGACGATACTTGCAAAATCTGAGTGTGCCTATGCAAAGAAGAAAACCGATGCTGCAGAACGCGTCGTAAAAGCCTGTGAGGAGATAGTGATTTGAAACACGCCATTCGTCATATACATTTTGTCGGCATCGGAGGCGCAGGAATGAGCGGCATCGCAGAGGTGCTCTTTAACCTGGGGTATACCGTCTCCGGCTCAGATCTGAACACGAGTGCTGTGCTCCAAAGGCTTCAAAAGTTGGGCATCAAAACTTATGTGGGCCATAGCGCAAAACATATCGCAGGCGCTGACGCAGTCGTGACCTCTACGGCGGTTGGGCAAGAAAATCCTGAAGTGGTGTATGCCCATAAAAAGCTGATACCAGTTGTACCTAGGGCAGTGATGTTGGCTGAACTGATGAGGCTCAAACAAGGTATCGCCATTGCGGGTACCCACGGCAAAACCACCACAACGAGTTTGGTGGCCAGTGTGCTCGCGCAAGGCGGATTGGATCCAACATTTGTGATTGGCGGCAAACTCAACAGTGCGGGTGTGAACGCCAAACTTGGTCAGGGTGAGTACATCGTCGTTGAGGCGGATGAGTCGGATGCATCTTTCCTGAATTTATCGCCCGTCATGTCTGTTGTCACCAACATAGACGAAGATCATATGGATACATACGGTCATGACTTTAACCGCTTAAAAGCAGCGTTTGTGGAGTTCTTGCACCGTATGCCTTTTTACGGGGCTGCTATTTTATGCGTCGACGATCCAGCGGTGCGCTCCATACTCGCAGAGGTCTCAAGGCCAATTACGACCTACGGTTTTTCCAAACACGCACAGGTCAGAGCGTTTGATGTCCGTGCTGAGCACGGGCGGATGAGCTTTAAAGTAGCTCGCTCCAACGGCATCACTTTGCCAGAGTTGAAGGTGGAATTGAATTTAGCGGGTGAGCACAACGTGCTCAACGCATTAGCTGCGATCGCAGTGGCAGTTGAGTTGAATATTCCAGACAAAGCTCTTTTAAAAGCGTTGTCAGAATTTAAAGGTGTAGGCAGACGCTTTCAAAAGCACGGCGATTTAAAAGCCGCAACGGGGGGCACGTACACGTTGATAGAGGATTACGGACATCACCCCGTAGAGCTGGGTGTGACGCTTGCTGCGGCCAAAGGGGCTTATCCAGACAGTCGAATTGTTGTTGCCTTTCAACCGCATCGATACACGCGTACGAGAGACTGCTTTGAGGACTTCGTGCAAGTCCTCAAAGGGGCGGATGCGGTTTGGATGACAGAGGTGTACTCAGCGGGCGAGAAACCAATTGCAGGCGCCGACGGTAGGTCGTTGACTCGGGCGCTGCGTTTGAGTGGGCTACAAGGGGTCAGTTTTGCTAAAACCGTAGAAGACCTAAGCAGCCATATCATTCAAAACGCGCTGGGTGGGGATGTAATTTTGTGTATGGGAGCGGGTTCCATTGGAACGGTTCCGACAAGCGTCATGCAACGCGCGAAGAAATCGGATTTGTTGGTAGAGTTGAAGAAAATCAAAGACAAACCCAAAAAGAAAGAAACGCCTAAAGTTAAAGAGAAATCTGCAGCCAAAGGCTCCTCCAAATTGGTGTTGGTTGGACAAGAGGAATCCGCACATCACCTCAAGAAATTAAAAGTGCAAAAACTGAGTAAAGCGACAAAGACAGTGAAGGCGCATAAGGCCTCTAAAGGGCGCAAAGGAGTCGGTACATGACGAGTCCAAGCACTTCGAGCAGTATGCAAAAAGAATGGCCAAAGCCCTTTGATATCAAATCTGAAAAAGTAGCGGTGATGATGGGTGGAACCTCTGCGGAGCGGGAGATATCCCTCATGTCTGGGGGCGGCGTGTTAACAGCTCTTAAAGCAAAAGGGGTTAATGCGCACTCCTTTGATCCCGCCAGCGCAAGCCTAAGTGATCTTAAAGCGCAAGGATTTACTCGGGTATTTATTGCACTGCACGGCAGACACGGTGAGGACGGGACCATTCAAGGTGCCTTGGAGTTGATGGGTATTCCTTACACAGGATCGGGCGTTATGGCCTCTGCCATTGCGATGGACAAACACATGACCAAACAAATATGGCTGGCCAGTGGACTGTGCACACCGCGTTCTATTTATTTGAAGCCGCATGAGCAAACGCACGCGCGAATCAAACAAATAGTTGAAGAGTTAGAGCTCCCGCTCATGGTCAAGCCCCCGCGCGAGGGCTCGTCCATAGGTATTTCAAAAGTAGCCAGAGAGGATGAGTTGGAGCGAGCTGTTAAAGAGGCTACGAAATTTGATCCTGAGCTATTGTGTGAGTCTTTTATCCAAGGACCAGAGGTAACGTGTCCCATCATTGGGACAGGACCCCAAGCAAGGTGTTTGCCTGTCATCCGTATTGAGGCGCCAGAGGGCGGGTACGACTACCAGAATAAATATTTCACCGATGACGTCAAATATCACTGTCCGAGCGGGTTGAGTTCGGAGTTGGAAAAAGAGATCCAGGATTTAGCGCTGAAGGCTTATCTTGCTTTGGGGTGCAGGGGATGGGGACGTGCGGATTTGATGATCCGCGCGCAGGACTCTAAACCTTTCTTGCTAGAGATGAATACTAGTCCTGGGATGACCTCTCATTCGCTGGTGCCGATGTCAGCGAAAGCGAGTGGTATTTCATATGAAGATTTATGTTTACAGATTCTAATGAGTGCGACAAACGATTCGAAGGCAGCGCAAGGAGCGCGTGCCAAGCTTGAGACTTCGGGTGAGGGAGTTGCAGCGTGAGCGTAAAGCCTAATGTCTACAGTCGCTCCACACACTACAGGCCCAACTACGCGCGCACGCCTGAAGTGTTGGCAGAGCCACTTGACGTTAAGTTAATGAACGCCGTGTCGGGTTTACTCATGTTGGCATTTGTCGGTATTTTGTGTGCTGCAGGACTTTGGGCTTTGATTCGAAATCCTATTTTTGCTTTGACAGATATTTACATCACCGGAGATGTACAGCACAACAACGCTGTAACGCTTAGGGCAAACGTTGCCCCTCAGTTGATAGGTAACTTCTTTACGCTGGATTTATTCAAAGCAAGACGTGCATTTGAATCTGTGCCTTGGGTGCGCAAAGCGGTTGTGGAGCGAGAGTTTCCCAATCAGTTGTTGGTCAAACTAGAGGAGCACCAGGCCGTTGCGTACTGGGGATCAGTAGCGGACTCTAGACTGGTCAACAGTGTGGGTGAGGTGTTTGTGGCCAACTCAGGCGACTTGGACAACGAGAACATGCCCCGCTTGGAAGGACCGGATAGCGAATCGGCGCAGGTGCTTGAAATGTATAAAGCGTTAGCACCTGAGTTTGAGGCCTTAAAACTACCCCTCAAAGGTCTGGAGTTGTCGGGTAGGGGGAGTTGGCACGCAACGCTAGATACGGGGACAGAATTAGAGTTGGGTCGGGGCACAGTAGGTGAGGTCAAGGCCAAGGTCAAGCGCTTCGTCTTGACTCTGTCCCACGTGTTAACGCGTTTGGATAAACGAGTGAGCTCTCTGGAGTCGGCAGATTTGAGACATGAAAACGGATATGCAGTTCGAGTGCGAGGGCTTAAAACATCCGAGCCGCTAGCGCGCAAATAAAAAGGTGAATTGAAAATGGCAAAAGAATATAAAGATTTGGTTTTTGGTCTTGACATTGGCACCAGCAAAGTAATGGTCGTGGTCGCTGAGGTGTTGCCGGGAGGCGATTTGAAAATCGCTGGATTTGGCGTAGCTCCCAGTAACGGACTCAAGCGCGGTGTGGTCGTTAATATCGATGCTACGGTTCAAAGCATTCAACAAGCTTTGAAAGAGGCAGAGTTGATGGCCGACTGCAAGATCACCAGTGTGTACACGGGTATTACTGGAAGTCACATCAGGGGTATCAATTCATCGGGCATGGTTGCGGTGAAAGACCGAGAGGTGACGGCTCCCGACGTGGCAAGAGTGGTTGAGACTGCAAAAGCGATCAATATCTCCAACGATCAACGCTTGCTCTTGGTTGAGCCACAAGAGTTTGTGATCGACGGGCAAGACGTTAAGGAACCCATTGGGATGAGCGGCATCCGCTTGGAGGCGAAGGTGCATATCGTGACGGGTGCGCAAAGCGCAGCAGAAAATATCATCAAATGCATACGTCGCTGCGGTTTGGATGTCGAGCAGTTGATGCTCAACCCTCACGCCTCTAGTTTGTCGGTTCTAACGCAAGATGAAAAAGAACTTGGCGTTGCGATGGTGGACATTGGCGCTGGAACCACAGATGTTGCGATCTACACGGGCGGCGCTATTCGCCACACGGCTGTGATTCCAATTGCCGGTGACTTGATCACCAGTGATATTGCCATGGCGCTTCGCACGCCTACAAAGGACGCTGAGGATATCAAAGTGGAGTCTGGCTTTGCCAAGCAACTCCTCGCCAACCCAGAAATTCAAGTCGAAGTGCCAGGCCTGGGCGACAGGGGTCCGCGCATGCTCAGTCGTCAAGCCTTAGCGGGTGTGATTGAGCCCAGAGTAGAGGAGATTTTCTCCCTCGTGTTGCAAGCCATTAGGGATTCAGGCTATGAGGAGATGCTCTCCTCAGGCATTGTGCTCACAGGCGGGAGTGTCATCATGCCGGGGATGATTGAGCTGGGAGAGGATATTTTCTTGAAACCCGTTAGACGCGGAATTCCGCATTACTCCAATTCGCTCTCAGATATGGTGTCCCACCCCAAAGCAGCGACAGTGATGGGTTTGCTGGAGGAGGCACGCATGGCGCGCATGAGAGGGTTTAAGGTCGCACAAAAGAGCGGCTCCTTCTCAAGCAGTCTTGGACAGCTTAAAGATTGGTTTGTTGGAAACTTCTAATGTATTTAAGTCAAGACCTATTTGTGTTATTGATGGATGTGTTGTGTGCACAGACACATCAGTGTGGGCCGCCGCCCCAAGCAAAGCGGCGATGGCGACCTTGTTGTCGGGGAGCACCACCATGACGCAACCTAATGTCAAGATAACAAAAAGAATATTAGTTAAGTTAAGTAGATCGAGGAGCCTAAGCTGGAAGTGAAAAGAAAACAAGAAAAACATCATGAGTAAGTTTTAGAGGACAAATCCCCGCAAAACTTAAAAGTTTTAAAAATTAGTCAAGCAACTGCAAAAATTTAAATAATGGAGTGAACTATGAGTATCGAAATGATTGAAGCTGAAGAATTTACACCCGTAACCCAAATCAAGGTGATTGGTGTTGGTGGAGGTGGAGGCAACGCGGTCGAGCACATGATCAAGAGTGGCGTTCGCGGCGTTGAGTTTATCTGCGCGAACACGGATGCACAGGCTCTTAAATCCTCAAGTGCTGCTAAAACCATTCAACTCGGTGACAGTGGTCTCGGGGCTGGTAGTAAGCCTGAGCGTGGACAAGAGGCTGCAGAGGCAGCGCAGGAAAGCATTCGCGCAGCACTCCAAGGCGCCAACATGCTCTTCGTGACCGCCGGTATGGGCGGGGGAACAGGTACAGGCGCTGCACCCGTTGTCGCACGCGTTGCGCGTGAGATGGGCATCTTAACGGTGGGTGTGGTCACCAAGCCTTTTGACTGGGAGGGCGGACGCCGCATGACCAACGCAGAAGCCGGTTTGTCCGAGCTTGAGGCCAATGTGGACTCTTTGATTGTTGTCTTAAATGAGAAGCTCCAACAAGTTCTCGGAGACGATGTGACCCAGGACCAAGCCTTTGCTTTTGCCAACGATGTGTTGCGCAACTCGGTCGGCGGTATTGCAGAGATCATCAACGTAGAAGCTTTGGTGAACGTTGACTTTGAGGACGTTAGAACCGTGATGAGTGAGCAGGGCAAAGCGATGATGGGCACGGCCACTGCAAGTGGTCCAGACCGTGCACGAATTGCTGCTGAGCAAGCGGTGGCTTGTCCCCTTCTTGAGGGTGTGGACATGTCCGGCGCTAAAGGTGTGTTGGTGTTGATCACAGCTGCAAAGGGCGACCTAAAGTTGGCAGAATCCAGAGAAGCCATGAACACCATCCGTGCATTTGCCTCTAACGAAGCGCACGTCATTTACGGTACCGCCTATGACGACAAGTTGGGCGACCAAATCCGAGTGACCGTGGTCGCTACGGGTCTAGCGCAGGCTAACCGCAGACAAGCGCCTACTTTGCAAGTACTCAGAACGGGTACGGACAATACGCCGTTTACGGTGCAACCCAGCAATGTGGGTGCTTCGTTCCAAGGCGGGACGGTCACGAACATGCCGTCCAGTATGCCGGCTTCTATGCCAGCATCCATGATGCCCACCTCCATGGCCAGTGCACCTGCAGCAGCGCCAAGCCCCGCCCCCGTAGCGGCGCAGCCTGACTACAACGGTATGGCTGTCCCAAGCGTATGGCGCACCAACCGTACCCAAGCAGCAGCAAAAGTGGACGCATTATCCTCAGGCGGTATGGATGATTATGAGATTCCTGCGTTCCTCAGAAAGCAAGCGGATTAAAATACAGGGGTGTTAAAACAAAGAACTCTTCAAACGTTGACCAAAGCTGTGGGCGTAGGCCTTCACAGCGGTCAACGCGTGGAGTTAACGCTCAGGCCTGCACCGCCCAATATGGGCATTGTGTTTAGGCGTGTGGACTTGGCTAAACCTGTGGAAATCGCCGTCAACGCAACAGCTGTGACGGATACAAGGCTTGCCTCTACGATTTCATCCAACGGGGCCAAGGTGTTGACGGTTGAGCATTTAATGTCAGCCTGTAGTGGCCTTGGAATTGATAATTTATACGTAGATATCACGGCCGAGGAGGTCCCGATCCTAGACGGATCAGCGGCCTCGTTCGTGTTTTTGTTGCAAAGCGCTGGGATTGTTTTACAAGACGCGCCCAAGCGATTTATTCGCGTTAAAAAGGAAGTTCGGGTCAGCGAAGGTACGGGCGAGAATTTGAAATGGGCCAGTCTGAAACCCTTTGAGGGATTCAAGCTTCATTTTGAGATAGATTTCCAGCACCCCGCTGTGGACTCAACCGGGCAAAGCGTAGAGTTCGATATGGACACGGGTACCTACACCAAAGATATCGCAAGGGCCAGGACCTTTGGTTTCACCAAAGATGTGGAGATGATGCGCTCCAAAGGACTTGCGTTGGGGGGGAGTTTAGACAACGCCATCGTGATGGATGATTACAAGGTTTTGAATGCTGAGGGGCTTCGCTACGGAGATGAATTCGTCAAGCACAAGATCTTGGATGCGATGGGGGACTTGTATATTTTGGGCAAACCTTTACTGGCCGCTTACAGTGCGTTTAGATCTGGACATGCACTGAATAATCTACTCCTCAGAGAACTGCTCAGTGACGCTGAAGCCTACGAAGTCGCCTCATTTGATAACGAGAATGACGCACCTAAAGGGCTCGCACATTTAGAGCCTGCTTGGTAGTATTCATGTATTGAGAAGGTGGTTAGAATCTTCTAAGTGGGCTGCATGGTTGGTTCCACTCATTGCACACGCTTTGCTCAGCTTCAACAATAGGTGTTACCTGGATCTGCCTTGCAGGTACATGCCGCTTGCTTTGCGTGCGTCACCTGTGCTTTGTGTGAGCAGGCTCAGCGCGTGCCCCGCATGCGCCTGCGTAATCGCGAGTCCAAGCGCATCTGCAGCGTCGGGACCAGGCAGTTGAGGCAGTTTAAGAAGTCTTTTAACCATCTCTTGGACCTGCGCTTTAGCCGCTTTACCGTGACCCGCAATCGCCTTTTTCATCTGCAGCGCAGTGTATTCGTTCAAGGGAAGATCTTGATAAACAATAGCAGAAATACAGGCCCCTCTGGCTTGTCCAAGAAGGAGTGAGGCTTGGGGATTGATATTCATAAAGACTATCTCTATGGCCGCCTCTGTGGGTGAATAACGGCCAATTACTTCTGTAATTCCTTTGAAGATGACTTTCAAGCGTTCAGGCAAGTTGCCGGTGGGTAGGTGTTTGGTGCTGATGGTGCCGCTTGCAATGTATTGAAGATGCGCGCCCATCACTTCAATCACTCCAAAGCCCGTTGTTTGTAGCCCAGGGTCTATGCCAAGAATAATTCGAGGACTGGTGAGTGCAGAAGCTGATCTAGCAGAATGAGCTGTTTGAGCAGTTTGAGCAGGGGTATGAGTGAAAGATGGCATAGCGGTTGTAATGAGACTGCTCGTATTTAAATAGATGCTGCGAAGCAGCAATCAAAACTCTTCAAAATACTCAAGGCAGTTTAGCTGCGTACATCCTGGACTCAATCACCTCGGCGCGGTCGGCGAGATAGGCAGATCCTAAGTTGCGCTCAAAGAATTTGGGTCTAGGTAGCATAACAGCAAGTCGTGCACACTGGTTCGGCGTGAGTTGCAAAGCGGTGTTGGAGAAATAATGCCGGCTCGCGGCTTCAGCCCCAAACACCCCGGCACCCCATTCCACATGGTTTAAATAGAGCTCAAGTATTCTGGATTTGGGGAGTAAGGTCTCAAGCTCGATGGTGATCAACAACTCCTGCCCCTTGCGCAGTAAATTTCTCTCCTTGGAGAGGAATAGGTTTTTGGCGAGTTGTTGGGTGATGGTTGAGCCACCCACTAGTTTGATATTTCTACGAGCTTTACTGGCATTGCCATTCCCATTCCCATTGGCTCGCATTTGCGCTTGTTGGGCCAACTCCTCTGCTTTGGCGTTGCGTGTCCAGGCCCGCTCAATAGCCTCCCACTGCACTCCGAAATGGCTTGCAAAAATATCGTCCTCTGAGACGATGACTGCTCGCTTAAGGTTGACCGAGATCAACGCATTAGATCTCCATTCTTGGAGCCAGGGGAGTCTGAGTTGAATAGCAGAGGGTGTGAGTTGTGACTTAAGGCCTGCAATCCGAAAAGCCTCTGAGCGCTCAAAGGATGTTGACTCAGGATTGATGTACGCAAAGGAGGCAATGCGAAGAAAGAAATAGAGTTGAAGCGCGACTAGGGTTACGCAGACATAAAGCGTGTAATTTCGAACCAAAATAACGATGCTGCGCGTTGTGCTCATCTCGCCCATTCTATCGATCTTCTATTTGGATTCAGTGTTCAGTGTCCCGTTCTCCGTGAAGCTGAACTTAGAGACAAGCGCCACTTGATCAGCTTTTGACAGAAGTGCTGGACCAAACGCAGCAAAGGGACCAGAGCTCATGACGATGGCCTGCGCTCGGCGGTCCAACTCCGTTTTGCCAGACCCCTCTAAGACCTGGACCGATAGAACTTGTCCAAGCGCATTCACCGTCACTACCATGGTCAAGGAGCCGTAGAGTCTTCGGCCTTGAAGGGAGGGGAAATTTTGAGTGCCGTAGTTCTCAATCTTTTGGCGCATCTCATCGTAGTAGAGCGCAAATTCACTTTGACGTGTGGAGGGACTAAAGTAACGCTTATGCGGCCGCTTGTTGGTTTGATCAATGCGCGCCTCAATTTCAGCAAGCATTTGCAGTAGTCGTTGTCTCTTGCTCTCTTGGTCGGGGCTGAGGGGGTGGGGTTGTACGGGGCTTAAGCTTGCGAGTTGCGTTTTGATCTGAGTCAGTAGCCTAGATTGCTCAGCCTCCAAGGACTTAAGAGCTGATTCTTGGCGCTCTAAATCTTCTGCATCCTGGGCGTCAACGGTGCGCCTTGCGCTCAAGAGAGGGGAACTCATGCGTCCTGTTGAGTCCTCGCCCCCGCCGCTTAAGTTGGACTGAGCGATGGCCTGAGCGTGGGTGTTGGTTTCTGCTTTAAGGCGTACGTTCACCAAAATGAGGGGTAGGTTATTGTTTTGAAAAACTCGGTCTAGTTTTTCGGGGACATTAAAGTGAAGACTGAGCAGGGTTGCATGAATGACCAACGAGCCTATGAATGCCCAGGTGATGGCGTTTAAGTGTTGGAGGTGATTGATCAGCTCGCTCGCCTTGGGCCCAGTTGCATAGGGGCGATTGGCGACCCATGACACAAGCGTCTCATGTGTTTTGGTTTTTAATTTCTTAAACATCAAATTGGGTATGAGATTTCAGTGAGTGTTCGATGAGCAGGGATGAGCGAGGATGAGCGAGGATGCACAATATTCGAGTTGGGGTGAACAAACAAGAAAACTGTAAAGGCATTAATTGCCAAATAGTACTAAGAGGACTGAAAGTACTGAAAGTACTGAGAGTACTCCAAGAGTACTTTGCCAGTTGTCAGGTTGTAGAAATCGTGATCAGCTCCAAACTAACTTTGGGTTTCCTTGGTCATGTCCTCTTGCGCCTGAACTTGGTCCGTCAAATGAACTTGCTCAGCGCTCTCTAAGTTCGCCGATGCCGGGGCCCCGCCGTCAGCATCAGCTGCCATATCGAGGTCTAAATCAAGGGCTATAGCTCCCTGCACTGGGGCTGCGTCCTCAAGCTCGTCCTCAAACTCTTCGCTGAATTCAATCTGCTCTTCTTGGGTTGGGCTCCCGGGGGTATGAGACAACTCTATGAAATCAGCCTTGATGTCTAGTGTCATTAAATCGATACCGCTTAAGCGCACGCGCACGAGTGAGCCTCTTTGAAGCTCAGGCGCTCCGTTGATGCTCAGCACCAAAGGAAGAGTGTCTGCGCGGGCAAGAGGGGGCGTACCGGGATAGGTTTTGAAGATACCAACCGTCAACTCCTCAATACGCTCTTGCTCAAGATACTTAAGCGTCCAGTACCGCTCCATACTGGACTGATAGGCGTTGTAGGCTGAGTAGGTTGAATCAAACGCGGCGATGATCACTAAAAGATCAGTGTCCTTGGGTTTGAAGGGGGCAACTAGCGCGGCTGTAGCGCCGTGCTCTGCGCAGGCACAGATCTGCCACTGATTGACTAAGTCTGTATACCTCCTGAGCGGAGAGGTACTCCATGCGTAACAAGGCACACCAATACCCGCGTGGGGAAGTGCTCTTGTACCCATTCGAACTTTGATACCAGGCGCCATGCTGGCTTGACTTCTGTAGATCCCGGGCACGCCGAGATCTGCCATCAATTTACCCCACGTGCTGTTGGCCAAAATCATGGCCTCAGCAACAATCAAATCAAGCGGTGCGCCTCTGTGACGTGGCACCAATCGAACGAGCTCATCGCCCTTTAACGCCGCACCACTGTTTAAATCCTCTTCCCGGCGCTCAATCAGGAAATTAAAGTCAGGCCGGTTATAGTTCTCCGGCTTGCCCCTCACCACTTCACGTGCAGCTTTCAGATGAAGTGCTAAGCGGTGTAAAAACGACAATTCAGCTTTGGGCAGGTGAGCGGCTTGATCATCTTCTTCGCACCAGGCATTCTCGGCATTCGCCTGTTCACCGTTCAGCCACTGAGTGGTCACAATCTGGTCTAGTTGGTCATGTCTTAGATTGCGCTCTATGTGGACCCTCTCAACTTTGGTTTGAGTGTTCTGAACGGTGAGTGTTTTTGCATCAAAGGTGACGTACAACGAGAGCGCAGGACACGCGCGACCCTCTGTCAGTGTGAAATACTCAATAATCGATTGAGGGAGCATGGTGATTTTGGCACCCGGCATATACACCGTTGACAGACGGGCCCTTGCAATAAGATCCACTGGATCTTGGGTTTTGATCCAAAGCGCCGGGGCGGCTATGTGAACCCCAACCGTAACCAACTCAGTCCCCAGTCCCTGCACTGATAGTGCGTCATCAATCTCTGTAGTTTGTGAATCATCGATGGAATAAGCTTTGGCCGCTGATAGCGGGAGACTCTCTGTGAGGGCCTTTATGTGAGCAGGCTCTGGCTCTGGAGTTTGAGTTGGAAACGCAATTCCTTTGGGGAAGTGGTCAAACAAAAACCGCTGCCAATGAAACTCATAAGCAGAGGCGATAGCACCAGCCCTTTTGAGTACCTCAATGGCTGGGGATTGACATCTTTTAGCGGCCTCAACGACACATTTGTAAGCGGCAGAGTTTTTGTCTGGTTTGAATAAGATTTTATAAATATCTTGCAAAACCGGCTGAGGACATACGCCGCTGGCAAGCTCCGTGGCCCAGGTGTCTAGCTGCGCTGCAGCTTCTTTTTTGCGCTCTATCGCAACCAATGCTTGCTCGATCACTTCTGCACTTGCTTTTTTGAATCTTCCCTTGCCCGCACGTCTAAAGTAGTGAGGCGCACCTTGCAGCGTTAAAAGCATGGCGACTTGTTCGCCAAGTGAGGGCGTCGCGCTGAAGTATTCAATGCTTAGATCCTGAAAACTGAATTCTTCGCTGGGCGAGAATTCCCAGGCAATTTGAAGATCGATTTCTTTTGCCGTGTTGTTAGCCTGACTCAGTAAAACTGAGGGCTCGGGGCTGTCAAATTTGAGCAGCACCGCAGCGTCTTTGACCTTAAGACGTTTGCCCGTATCTAGCTCAATTTGCGCAGAAGCCTGTGCCTGGGACAAAATGCGTCCCGAGTGTAATTTGCCTGAATCTTCAAATAATGCATACATCCAAGCATTCTCCCATGGTTGCATAGAGTGCGTTGGCTTAGAGCCCCAAAAAGTCTAGCAATATGCTCACATGTTGATGAAAATCGGACATCGCGTGGTCAGAGCCTTCAACAATGTGCTGGGTTGCGTTTGGGTGAGTTGCAACCATCTCTCTCCAGTCGAGGACTTCGTCTCCCGTGCAGGCCATCAAAAGCTTTGGGAGACCTGCTTTGGACTGCGCCCTAGGGTAGAGCTTTTGTAACTCATCCAAATACTCCTCTTTAAAGTAAAAGGATTCACTGGGGTTTTGCCATGTCGTTTGTTGGCCGATGTAGTGCTTCAAGTCCCCCGCCGGATCGGTCGCTGGGTTGATCAAAGCACATTTAAATCCCCCCTCATTCGCTAGCCAATCGGCGTAAAAGCCTCCCAGTGAGGAGCCAACAACTGCGCTGGACTCAATGTCCCATCCCTTGGTTAATTCAAGCATAAGTCGCGCCGCACCAGTAGGAGAGGGCGGTAACTGCGGGCAAACCCACTGAATGTCTGGGTAGCGAGTCTTAAAGATGTTGCCCAGGTACTGCGCTTTATAGGAGTGGGGTGAGGAACGAAAGCCGTGGAGGTATAAAAGGCGCTTAAGCATGGGGGGTTGGAGCTTGGAGGAGGGTTGAAGGGCCGGGGGGAGCTAATGGGTCATATGGGTCAAGTCAAACCCATATGAGCGATAATTCTCTTTAAATGACTCGCCTGATGGCGCTAGTCTGATCATAGACATTGTATTTTTATGACAACCGTATTCAACCGACCCAGCGTTTATTACCGACTGTCCCCTCTTTTAAAGGGCTTTGATGGCCCTTTGGCATTGGCCGTGGGTATTTTGGCCGTTGCGGGACTCCTGACGATGTATTCCTCAGGATACGGGGACGGCCAACGCTTTTGGGATCAACTGCGCAATATGGCGCTGGCAACCATCATTATGTTCTGCGTTGCTCAAATTCCGCCACAAAGGTTGATGACTTTTGCGATGCCACTGTACACCGTTGGACTCGCGTTACTCGTAGCGGTTGCGCTATTTGGACTCACCAAAAAAGGGGCTCAGCGCTGGCTTAATATTGGAGTGGTCATTCAGCCTAGTGAGATATTGAAGATTGCCATGCCGCTTGCCCTGTCTTGGTGGTTTCAAAAGCGAGAGGGTCAATTAAGACCTTTAGATTTCCTGGTCGCAAGCGTACTGTTATTCGTGCCCGTAGCGCTCATTATTCGACAGCCCGATTTGGGTACAGCCATACTGGTTTTGTCGGCGGGGCTTTTTGTCATCTTCTTTGCAGGACTCAGCTGGTGGTTGATCGTGCCCCCGGTATTGATTGGGCTGGTGAGCGTGACGCTATTGGTGGTGTTTGAGCCGACTCTTTGTGCAGACGGTTTTCATTGGCCGCTTCTTCATGATTATCAGCAGCAGCGTATTTGCACGCTCTTGGACCCCGGTCGGGATCCGCTGGGAAAGGGTTTCCACATTATCCAAGGCATGATCGCCATTGGTTCAGGTGGGTTTTGGGGTAAGGGCTTTGGTCAAGGCACGCAGGCGCACCTGGACTTTATCCCGGAGAGCACAACGGACTTTGTGTTCGCTGCTTATTCAGAAGAGTTCGGACTCTTTGGGAATTTGCTACTGATTGGCGGTTTCATATTCTTAGTCCTTCGCGGACTAACCATCGCGCAGCAAGGCCCTACTTTATTTGCCCGTTTGCTGGCGGGCAGCATTACGCTTATTTTCTTTACCTATGCTTTTGTCAACATGGGTATGGTCAGCGGCATATTGCCAGTCGTGGGCGTCCCTTTGCCCTTCATTAGTTACGGGGGCACAGCGATGGTTACGCTTGGGTTTGGGATCGGGATATTGATGTCCGTTGCAAAAGCCAAGCAATTGGTTCAATCTTGATGACAAGCTCTCAAGCTGATCAAATCTCAGCGGACTCAGCCTCCTCGGCATCCTCCAAAGCCCAGTCATCCGCGCCTAAAGTAGGTGCAGATGAGGAAGTCGGTGCTGAGAGCTCAGTTAGCGTTGGCATCATTGGCGTTGGTAATATGGGCGGCGGTATTGCGCAAAATTTACTGCGCAAAGGTTGGCGCGTTTATGTGCACGATATAGACCGCGGGAAAACTGAGCAACTAGCAAGCCTTGGTGCCCACGTGGTGGTGGAGCCATCTGAGCTGGCACGCAGTTGCCAAACTCTGATTATTACTGTCGTCGATGCACCCCAAGTAGAAGCCGTTTTAACCAAACCGAGCCCGAGTGCTCCAAGCTTGTTGTCTCAATTGGGTGCAGAGCACACGGTAATGCTTTGCCCAACCATTGCCCCAAAGGATGTGATCGGATTTGCTGATCTGTTGAACCAACAAGGTGTGGGTGTGATCGACGCGCCTATGTCGGGTGGGCCCGTTCGCGCGCAACAAGGGCGAATGAGTTTGATGACTGCATGCCCCAAACCCCTTTGGAACAACCACCTGCCTTTGCTGAGCGCCATGGCAGATCCCGTGTTCTTTATCAGTGAGCGCGTTGGGGACGGTGCTAAGACAAAGCTCATCAACAATCTTCTAGCCGGCATTAATTTGGTCGCCAGCGCCGAGCTCTTATCAATGGCTGAGAAAATAGGTCTGGAGTTAAACACGACCTTAAACGTCATCGAGTCCTCAAGCGGGCAAAGTTGGGCGGGCTCTGACCGGATGAGGCGAGCCATTGGAGGGGATCCGCGCGAGTTGCCCCCCTTAGCGCATATGACTCTATTAGAGAAAGATACCCGCATGGCGCTGGAGATGGGGCAAGAGGCGGGCTACAGTGGTCCCTTAGGCACACGCGCCGTTCAAACCTTCAAGGACGCATGCGCCAGTGGACTGGCGCACTGCGATGATGCAGCAATGTTGGCGCACTTGAGAAACTTTAAAGCTTAGTGTTTCCCGCCCCTTTGGGGAAGTGTTTGCTTGAGCGGGTGCTGTCTGATTTGAGCTGGCCCTGGGAAGGTTGAAAGCCCCGGATTTTCCACCGGATCTATTAGCTTATTACAATGACACCATGATCTCAAGAGAACCCACCTTAGAACGCCTATCTATAGCCCGTCATTTATTGTTGGACCCCTACGGTTTGGATGAATCGCACCTGAGCAAAGCACTGGCTCAGATCCGCGCCCACCGAATTGATGATGCGGATCTGTATTTTCAGTACACCCGCTCAGAGGGCTGGAGTCTGGAGGAGGGTATCGTGAAGACGGGCTCCTTTAGTATTGACCAAGGAGTTGGGGTCAGGGCGGTGAGCGGGGAGAAAACAGCTTTTGCCTACTCTGACGATATCTCAATGCACGCCCTCTTAGACGCGGCCAATACAGTGAGAACCATTGCGCAGGCGGGTGAGGACAGAAGTGTTCAAATTCCCAAGCAAAGCATCCCCGCTACACGCAGTCTTTACTTAGACCAAGATCCCATTGCAAGCTTAGGTAGCGCCGAGAAGGTCAAGCTCTTAGAGCGAATTGAACAAATGGCACGCGCCAAAGATCCCCGCATTGTTCAAGTCATGGCAGGACTGGCCAGCGAATATGATGTGGTCATGATCGCCAGAGCTGATGGGCTGCTCGCAGCCGATGTGAGGCCTTTGGTGCGTTTGAGCTTATCGGTCATTGCCGAGCAAGGTACTCGCCGTGAGGTAGGCTCCTCAGGCGGGGGGGGGCGCTTTGGTTTGGCCTACTTTGATCAAGAAATGCTTGAGAAGTATGTGAACGAAGCCGTTCAAGCAGCGCTCACTAATTTGGAGGCCCAGGCCGCCCCAGCAGGTGAGATGACCGTGGTGCTTGGTTCTGGGTGGCCCGGAATTTTGTTGCACGAAGCCATTGGACACGGCCTAGAAGGGGACTTCAACCGCAAAGGCTCAAGCGCTTTTGCAGGGCGTATTGGTCAACGCGTGGCCTCCAAAGGGGTCACAGTCTTGGATGACGGAACCCTCTCAGACCGAAGAGGTTCATTGAATGTGGACGATGAGGGAAACACCACCCAGCGCAATGTGTTGATCGAAGACGGTATCCTCAAAGGATACATCCAAGACAACATGAACGCTAGACTCATGGGCGTAGCTCCAACGGGTAACGGACGCAGGGAGAGTTATGCGCATGTTCCTATGCCGCGGATGACCAACACTTATATGCTCGCCGGGGATAAGTCACCCGAGGAGATTATTGCAAGCGTCAAAAAAGGCGTTTACGCCAGTAACTTTGGCGGCGGACAAGTCGACATCACGTCCGGCAAGTTCGTGTTCTCCGCCAGCCAGGCTTGGTGGGTTGAGAACGGCAAATTGGTCTACCCGATCAAGGGCGCAACGCTTGTTGGAAACGGGCCCGACGCGCTCACCCGTGTCAGCTTGATAGGCTCAGACATGGCGCTTGACAGCGGAGTTGGCACCTGCGGCAAGGAGGGACAAAGTGTCCCAGTCGGCGTAGGTCAACCGACACTGCGCATCGACGGCTTGACGGTAGGTGGGACCGCGTAAAGTCAGATGCATCACCCCAAACCAGGGCCGAAGCGCGCGTTTCAATAGGGCCTCAAAATTGTGGTACAGTTTTAGATATGCAAAGTTCAAAGTTCCTTTTTGGTTATTTTTATTTCTCACGCTCAAGTAGCGGTCGAGAGGTTTAAAAGTCCCCCATACTTTGAACTCCTAAACGACCGCCCCAGAAGGCGGTTTTTTTTTGCCCGCATTCAAAACCAACATCAGCCCCGTTCAACTTAAAGGTACAAAAGCAATGACGACTCCTACCCCTACAAATTCGGCACAGCCATTTGCTCCTGGCAGTCATGCTTTGGCTCACCCTAACCCTCACCCCATCGATAAGACCAGCCATACCGATGACGAGAGGATCAAAGACATTACGGTTTTACCGCCCCCTGAGCATTTGATTCGCTTCTTCCCCATATCAGGCACGCCTGTGGAGGAGCTCATCACGAGCACACGGCGCAGTATCTCTGGGATCATGCACGGGCGCGATGACCGTTTGCTCGTCATCATGGGGCCTTGCTCAATTCACGACCCCGCGGCGGCGCTGGAGTACGCAAGGCGACTCGCTACTGAGCGTGAGCGCTTTAAAGGTACGTTAGAGATCGTGATGCGCGTTTATTTCGAAAAACCCAGAACGACCGTAGGCTGGAAGGGCTTGATCAATGATCCGTATTTGGATGAGAGCTTCAAAATCGATGAGGGCCTTCGCATCGCCAGACAACTGCTGATCGAGATCAACCGACTTGGGCTACCCGCAGGAAGTGAGTTCTTAGATGTGATCTCTCCCCAGTACATCGGGGACCTGATCAGTTGGGGTGCCATTGGAGCGAGAACCACAGAGAGTCAGGTTCACCGCGAATTGGCTTCTGGCCTGTCGGCTCCGATTGGTTTTAAAAACGGAACAGACGGCAATATCAAAATTGCAACCGATGCGATTCAAGCAGCTTCTAGGGGGCACAACTTTTTGTCTGTCCATAAAAACGGCCAAGTCGCGATCGTCCAAACCCAGGGCAACCCCGATTGCCATGTGATTTTAAGAGGCGGTAAAGCCCCCAACTACGACAAACCCAGTGTGGACGCGGCCTGCAAAGAGTTGGTTCAGTCTAAGCTCACGCCAAGCCTCATGGTGGACTGCTCGCACGCCAACAGCAGCAAACAACACATCAAACAAATAGAGGTTGCCAAAGATATCGCCTCCCAAATAAGCGGCGGATCCAAAGAGATTTTCGGCCTGATGGTTGAGAGTCATTTGAATGAGGGCGCTCAAAAATTCACCCCCGGTAAAGACCGTGTCGATCAGCTTCAGTTCGGTCAAAGCATTACGGATGCCTGTATCAAGTGGGATGACTCAGTGTCGGTGCTGGAGTTGCTCTCTAAGGCAGTGCTTGCGCGTCGCGCACTGTCATAGTGTCTGAGCGCAGGCCCTATCTTGCCAACAACGACTGTTGAATGTGAGTGCAACGGTTTATTTTTGGGCGAGACTATTGAGTAACTTCTCATGAATCCCACCAAAGGATCCGTTGCTCATGCACAAGATATGATCCCCGGGCCTAGCCTCACGGGTGACAGCTTGCACTAAGCTCTCTAAGGTTTGCGTGACAACCGCTTTGGGGCCCAGTGGCGCCAAGACCTCGAGGGGACTCCAGTCCAGCCCCTGTGAGTGACAAAAGGACAGGTCTGCGCTCGCTAAGCTGCGAGGTAAGAGGGAGTTCATCGACCCCAGTTTCATTGTGTTCGAGCGTGCTTCAAAGACTGCAAGAATCCGAGCGCTGGGACCTACCTTTTTACGCAGTCCGTCCAGTGTGGTCTCAATGGCTGTTGGGTGGTGAGCAAAATCATCGTAGACCGTGATGGCGCTTGCTGAGTCTGAAGTGCCTCTAAGTCCAGTAGATCCAGTAGATCCGGCAGATCCAGTAACAATACCCTTGATCTCCATCCTTCGCTTAACGCTCGTAAAGCTGCCCAGCGCCGCCGCTGCAGTATCAGGGGCAACACCCAGGTGCGTAGCTGCTGCGATACTGGCCAGTGCATTCATTTGGTTGTGCACGCCCGTTAAAGACCATTCTACTTTTGCGACGACACGCGAGTTATGAATCACATCAAACGAGTGAGCTGGCCCGCTTGCTAGCCAGTTGGCATTTGCATGCGCTGCGAAGCGAGAGACGCCGCTCCAAACGCCTTGGCTTAAAACGCGTTCAAGACTGGGTGCGTCCGCGTTCACAACGATCTCCCCAGAGCGCGGTACGGTGCGCACTAGGTGGTGGAACTGACGTTCAATAGCGGCTAGGTTTTCAAAAATATCTGCATGGTCAAATTCAAGATTGTTCAAGATTGCCGTTCTTGGTTTGTAGTGCACAAATTTACTGCGCTTGTCAAAGAACGCTGTATCGTACTCATCCGCTTCAATCACAAAAGGAGCACGTTCGCGCGCTCCGGGCGCGCCCAGGCGAGCAGATATATTAAAGTTAAGCGGTACCCCGCCCACTAAAAATCCCGGACTCAGGCCCGCACACTCCAGTATCCACGTCAGCATGGCGGTGGTCGTGGTTTTGCCGTGCGTGCCAGCCACTGCGATCACATGGTGGGGGTTGGAGGGGTTGTGCAAAATATGCTCGCTCAACCACTGAGGGCCGCTGGTGTAGGGTAGACCCAACTCTAAAATAGCTTCCATCAAAGGGAATTTAGGCGTATTTGGATCCAGGTGCACTCTTGATACAACGTTTCCAATCACCCACATATCAGGTCTTAGATTGATTTGATCAGCGCTGTAGCCCTCAATCAACTCTATACCGAGGGACTGGAGTTGATCGCTCATGGGTGGGTAAACGGATGCGTCACAGCCTGTGACTTTGTGCCCCGCTTGGCGAGCGAGTGCTGCTAGGCCTCCCATAAAGGTGCCGCAAATGCCGAGAATGTGTATATGCATCTCTAAATTGTAGGGGCTCTTGCCCAGGGCTGGGCTTAGCCCTCACTTTCTTTGCCCATAGACTTGGGTTTTCATTGCACAATGGGTTCATGGATGAATTAAGTAAAGAAATTGCAGCTCAGGCCGCCCGTTGGATCGTGGAGGAGGGGCTTGACTACGGCGCTGCCAAGCGACGGGCTTCGAAGGAGCTTGGTGTGAGCGCCAATCAATCCACAATGCCCTCCAATGATTTGGTTGAAGATGAGGTGATTGAGTATTTGCAAATCTTTTGTGCCGATACGCAACCCATTGAGTTATGGGCACTCAGAGAGACCGCGCTCCTGTGGATGCAAAGGCTAGAGGCCTTTCGCCCGCATTTGAGCGGCGCGGTTTGGAGGGGTACAGCAACCCGGTTGAACGATATTTATATCCAACTCTTTTGCGACGACTCAAAGGAAGCGGAGATTGAGCTGATTAATAAAGGAGTCGACTTTGAGGTGAGGGTGGTCAACGGATTTCGGGGCGAGGAGGTCGACGCTTTAAGTCTGAGCGTTGACTGCGAAGGTTTAAAGGAAGTGGTTGGCTTGCACCTTGTGATCTACGATCACGATGATCTAAGAGGTGCGTTGGTGGTGGGTGGCAAGTCAAGGCAGAGGCACCGTTTTGCATCTGAAGCACCAGATTCTCCCGAAGGCTTGGGTGAGCAAGGCTTAACTTCTGTGCA
>CAIKNE010000037.1 GCA_903828695.1 uncultured Burkholderiales bacterium
CCAATTGCCCCACAAATAACCGCAAATACCACAAGCTCTGGTAGCAGCAGTTCAGGGGACACAACATCCCTCGGGAGCACCTCGATGGTGCACAGACCCCCACAAATGCTCACTTTCTCAGTCGAAAGTTTAGACGCTTTTGTGACCCAAACCGAAACCCACATGGCAGCGCAAAAGCTATGCCCAATAAATATGTGGATCACCATGAACTCCAATGTATGGGAAACCATGCGTTGGAGCTTTGAGGCCAAGGGTTTGATCACGGGGGCCGAGGAATTCAAAACTCTTCTCAAGGATACTCCAAAGTTCCTTGAAACAGCAAGAGAATACCTGCTCAAGAGCAGAGCTGTAAAAGGCGTACTTTCTGATCAAGAAAACGTCAGGGCAGGATTGAAATTCAAATTCGATAACCCCACTAATGACACTCAAAAAGAAGGCCTTACCAAAGATTGGGTCAAATTCATCCAAGCACACAGAGATCTGATTGAAAACCTAAGTGGTTCAGATCAAACTGAGCTTTGCGATGCATTCATTGAGGTCAATTTACAGAAGCCCTGCTCCAAAGCACAAAACTTCATGTTTGCCCACCTTCGGGACATGAAACCAAAACCCACTTCACTCACAGAGGTATACCAAGCCTTGCTCAGTAAGTGGCGCTCAACTGAGAGCAACTGCGAAGTCGGTTTGCAAGTGGGCATGATCTTCCCAGATCCCACATATCTGCGATACACTGCCCCTGAATCCACCAAAGGAGGAGGATCGGCAACTGCGGGCCCTAAAAGAGCTCGCAGCGACAATGAGCAACAGGGTCAATCTAACGACAAAAATTTTGTCGGAGCATGCACAGTATGTGGCATCAAGAACAAGCACCCATCCAAACAATGCCCGATGAAAGGTGATCAGAGCCTGTATCTGAACCATGACCCTAACGTCGAATATGCGGATAGCAACGCATGGAAGGCAGTCCTCTCTAGCTGGCCAAAGATGCTAGATGAGACAAGGTACCCTCGGAACCCGAGCTCATACCACATCAACCAATTTGATGGCCCCCCCAAAAAGTCCTCCGGCAATTCAAGGCAATCTCAAAACCCCACGGGCGGGGGCGGTAGAGGTCGCGGCGATAGAGACCAACATGGCAAAGGAAAATCATCCGGCCGAGGCAACGGAAAAGGCAAAGGGAAATGTAAGTGTTTAAACTCACAATACTGCAATTCCACAGATGATGAACATCTGGCCACTCTATTAACCAATAATGCCCCCACGCATTTAAACTTTACTAATGTATATACTCCAAACACTGTCGCAACCACATTTACGTTGATTGACACAGGAGCATTACACGGAAGCTATGCCGGGACATGGATTAAAGCGCACAAATTACGCGCGGGCAGCAAAAATTTAAACACAAATATTTGCTCCCCAATTAATAATTCATGTATATCCCTAACTGAATCAGTCATAGCTGTTGTTGATATTTTTGATGTTGATAAAAAATTTAAATTACAAATTGAAGTGGAATTTAAAATTTTGTCTTCATTAGATGGTAGAGATTATGGCTTGATAATCGGCTTACCCGACATCAAGAAACATAGTTTACTTAGTAAATTTGCAAATCAATTTAATGATTGCAAGGTAGTTAATGATAAGGAAGGGCTGAAAAGCCCCCTTGTTAGCAATTACCCCAGAGGCAACTCTCTATCAGATAAGTTCGCGAATCTGTCTGAGGACGTGACTTGGGTTAAAGGCGCTAGCGGTTGGCTGAAAAGCCTACCGTCGTCAAGAGACCATACTAGGACACCCG
>CAIKNE010000038.1 GCA_903828695.1 uncultured Burkholderiales bacterium
GCGAGCATCGAGCAGCTCGTTGCGTATATCCAGGATCAAGAATCGCCTCCGTAGGTGACGCATGTCGCCTTCGGCTCCTTTCGCTTGACCCGCGACTAAGCTTCGCTGTAGTCGGGGGATGCGCGAAAATTTTGCTCAAAAGCTTACTCATTAAGCGCTTTAACACCCACAGGACTTGATCATGGCTTGGGTTACGAGGCACTGGACCATAGTCAAATTGATATCATGGATGCCTACAGTACTGATCCTCGCTTGTTGGATGCAGGCTATGAATTACTAACGGATGATGCAGGCTATTTCGCTTCCTATAAAGCTTTATTGATTTATAGGATAGAGAGCGTTGAAAACCAACCCAAAATAATTGAAACACTCCAATCTTTGGAGTCCTCTTTATCAGAGCAAACCATGCAGTTGCTAAATGCAAAAGTCGAGATTGAGAGAAAAAGTCCTACGGACGTGATCAAGGAGTATCTTCACAAAGGCGCGGAACAAACTCAGACGGGTAAATTAAAGTCCGGGGATCTTGGTGCAAATTCCTCTAAATTTATGAGCTCAATTTTTGAATATGATTTCTTGCGAATAACGTACCAGCACACTTTATTGGTTTTTGCTTCACTCATCACAGCCGTCCTCTTTGGGATTCCACTGGGTGTATGGGTATATGCAAAGCCTCAGAGTGGAGGTTATGTTTTGACTTTAATTAGCATCATACAAACCATTCCAGCACTGGCTCTGCTCAGCTTTTTAATTTTGCTGGTGCACTCGATTGGTTTTTGGCCTGCGTTCATTGCTCTTTTACTGTATGCGTTGCTGCCGATCATTGAGTCTACCCACTCCGGACTGCAGTTGGTGGATCCTGCAGTCAAAGAGGCTTCTAAAGCGCTTGGCGCGGGATTTTGGATACAGTTGTTTAAAATCGAACTCCCCCTTTGCAGGCCCTCTATTTTTAGTGGTGTACAGGTGGCTGCAGTTTGGACCACTGGTACTGCCACCATTGCAGCATTTGTCGGGGCGGGCGGGTACGGAGAGCGGATTGCTCAAGGACTATCTACGAATAATACGGAGCTCATGTTAGAGGGCGCTATACCTGCGGCTATGTTTTCGCTGGGGATGCGCTACCTCATCTCGCAAATGAATAAACCACATCCATACGCTTAAGCTATGAGCGTGAGTTTGATGCCGCTTTTATTGCTGAGTGCGAGATGCGCGCCAAATATGACCTCAGAGGTCCTTTGCCAGTCGTAACCCTGTCATCTGCCAGCGGGCCTGCGCAGGGAAGAAATTGCGATAACTAGGCCTTGAGTGTCCATCTACGGTGAAAGATGAGCTGCCTCTCAGTACCATTTGATTGACCATGAACTTGCCGTTGTATTCTCCAGCCAATCCACTCCAAGGCCTATAGCCAGGATAAGCACTGTAGCTACTGCTTGTCCACTGCCATAGGCATTGAAACATATCCTCAAACTGGTGGGCCTGTGTTTTTGCAAACACTTCCCATTCAAATTCGGTGGGAAGACGCACTCCTAAGTGATGGTCCACATTCTTATTGGCCCAACTAGCATAAGCATCTGCTTCAAAATAACTGATATTTCTGACCGGGTTGACGCCCTCAAGTGGCAAGCAACCAGAGAGGCTAAATTCACTAAATGATTCTGAATTTTGGTTTTGAATCCAGTACAAAGGGGTTTGAATTTGTTCGCGTTGAACCCAGGCCCAACCTTCATCCAGCCACCACCTCGAATCGTTGTAACCCCCGCTGTGGATAAACCTAAGCCAATCGTCATTCGTGACCAAACCCTTACTGAGCGCGCAAGGCTGAATATACACTTTATGCTGTGGACCCTCATTGTCAAAATGAAATCCGAGTTCGTTGAAGCCTACTGAGTAAAGACCTGGATCTAAATGTATCCAGTCCATTTTCTTTGCCGAGTGTTTGTTGAGCCCCTTGAAGTTGCTTAAAGAGGGATACAAAGAGTTGTTGAAAAATAGGTGTTGCAGATCAGTTAGCATCAATTCTTGATGTTGCTGCTCATGATTGATTCCCAGTCTAACAAGACCTATTATTTCTGGTGTGGGTTGTGTGGTTAACAAATGAACGACCCGCTTGTCGATGTTTGCCCTCCAACTTAAAACTTCATCTAGACCGGGGCGGGTCAATAGGCCGCGTTGAGCTCGTGGGTGTTTATCGCCAATAAGGTTGTAGTAGCTATTGAATAAAACGGCGTATTGCGGATTCCAAAATTCAAAGTTCACCTCAAACTGCTTCAAAACCATCACCTCATAAAACCAGGTGACATGGGCCAAATGCCACTTGATTGGACTTGCCTCTGGCATGGACTGAGATTGACAATCCTCAGGCGTTAAACCGCTTATCAGTTGCGTTGAGTACTTTCTAGAGGAGATAAACAGCTCTAAGAGTAATTCAAGACTTTCGCCTTTTGAAGTGTCAAGTAGCATAAATGAGAGCAAAGTAGTTCTTGGGGTCAGTCCATAGATGAAACGATTGGAAACCAGCGCTTGTGAGTAAATTCTTTATGGACTCAGGAGTGTACTTATGCGAGTTCTCCGTATGAATGAGCTCCCCGCATTTGAATGTTCTGATATGGTCTGCCCAAGTGACTGTGGTATCTTTCAATGCTTCGAGGTAGAGCTCAACTCTTTGAAGTGAATGATTGATTTTTATGTAATGCTTAAACTCGGCCACATTAAAATCTGAACCAATCAATGAGTTAACTACTCTAAGAATGTTTAGATTGAATGCGGCCGTTAGTTTTAAAGGATCATCGTAGGCATTAAAAAGAATGCTGTCCTCCTTCATGAGGTCAACCCCGATGAGTAGACCCCCCTCCCTCAACTCGGCCTTTATTTGCGTTAATAACTGCTGGGCGTCAGTTTTGGTGAAATTCCCAATACTTGATCCTGGATAGAAAAAGTTATGACTTGATGTTGTAACGGAATTTGGAAGTTTGAGATTTTTAGAGAAATCCATACCGATGCCAAACATCTCAATCTCAGGGTACTTATTTTGCAACTGGGGTAAGATTTCTTTTAAATAATCAATAGAAAAATCGATAGCAGTGTAGGAGGACGGTTGAAGTGAGTGAAAAAGAGACTCCGCTTTTTGGCAATTGCCGGCACCTAAATCAATGAGCCCTTTTTTAAGGCCTAACGCCTGTGCGATATCAAGCTTATTTTTTTCAAAAATTGATTTTTCTGTTTTAGTCGGATAGTACTCTGGCAATAAAGTGATCGCGGTAAAGAGATGAGAGCCTAAGTTGTCATACAGGAATTTAGGCGAAATGAGGGCGGTTTCAGATAGAAGACCTTGCTCTATTTCCTTGCGCAAATCCAAGTTGTTTAAAAATTGGGTCTCTGTTAGGTAAGTCGGTTCGAGCATGTTTATTGGATTCAGAGACTATTGGCAAATCGCCGGAAATAAGAAGCAATGGATTTCAAAGCTACTTGGAACTCGAAAATTGTAGCCAGTTCTGATAACACCATGATAGTTAAGGGGAATCAATACTTTCCAGCGAATTCTCTGGATTTTTAACTTTTGACTCCACCGCCAGAAGAATCCGTTTGTTCATGGAAGACGACACCCCGCTAGTTTGATGTTAATGTCGACGGTGATTGAAATGAGAGTGCAATTTGGTATTATCCCCACCCCTCAAAAAGCTGCAGAAAATAGAGCTGGTTATGTTGCCTTTTGAAAATGAACAAAGGTGAGCTAGTAAGCTCTAAAGCTAGGATTTTGGCGAAGTAATCCTTGCACATCGCAAAGTAGCTCCAAACATTCTCGCTTAAAAAATTCAAGTCAAAGTGTTGCAGAGGGTGCATGCAAATCCTTTGCGTTAAGGGTGCGGCAAATGTCAAAGATAAGTTTGAAAAATCACTTACACCCAGTCCATCTTACTTGTCTAAAAATTTGCTTCATGCGTTATGGATTGCAATTTGGGCATCTTGATGGATCTGCAGTTTTGGATTGAAGTTCGATTTCCCTTTTGAAATTACACTTAGCACATGCCCAAACATCTGCGATAGGAAGGTGGGTAGGGGTAGCGCACTCAGAACACGGCAAGCCCTTTATCTTTTGAGCCATCCAAAATCCGGGCACGTTACATTGTGGACATAAAGAGGTTAGCTTTTGAGATAAATCTTGAGTGGCTCTCATGATATTTGCCATTCTTGTTGGATTCGTATGCGCCCTTAAATCATTTTCTAAGAATACATTTCCTTCCCTGGATTTACCAGTTGCCCATCGAAAGGCATCCTTTAAGGACTTAAGTTCTTTAATTCCCTTCATACATTCTGAATGAAACGCATCATCTGGTCTAATGACCAATTGGTGTTCGGGAAATTTGCATTCTTCCAAAAATGCTTCTACCTCACTCCAGTTACTGACAGTTTTACTCGCACTTTGAGCGGGGCCACCAAAATGACCGACTACTTCTAGCTCTTGAATTTCATCTATAAAAATGACTAACTCATAATTCCACGGAAAAATGCCTGTATAGGGATCAGCGGAGAATGCCCCTTCGCTTGCAATACCTAATGTTAGGCCTGAAATATTCATACCTAACCGCGCTTTCTTCCTCGCCGCATCAAGTTGTGATCCGTACCTAGGGATGTCTCTTGTGAAGGTACCTAGCTGATCTGTATCGAAATCCTTAACGTGAACGACTTCAAGACCATTTGAATTGAGTAATTCAGGGCTCATAACATCTTGCTTACCGTGTTGAGTCAGTAAGCTCACCTTTTTACCGGAATAAGACATGTAATTGAGTTTTAAGTATTAGTAAAAATAGGTGGCTATCCAACTATACAAAGGAATTCCTAGAATAATGTTGATAGGAAAGGTAATGCCCAGTGACATTCCCATATACAGAGCTGGATTCACCTCAGGCATGGCGTGGCGCAGCACCGCAGGAACGGCAATATAAGATGCGCTTGCAGCCAATAACATCAATAAGATTGTGTCTCCTAAAGGAATCTGTACCCAATGACAAACGATCAAAGTAACCAAGGCGTGTATGGGGGGGGCTATAACTGCATACAACAGTGTGACGGAGGGCTTACCTTTGAGTTCCCCAATGTTTTGCGCAGCCAGCAAACCCATATCTAACAAGAAGAATGCCAATAAACCCTTGAATAGATCGATCGAAAAAGGAGCCATGACTTTGTGCCCCGTCTCTCCTGATATTAAACCGACTACCAAAGAGCCTAATAAAAGTAGTTGACCTCCATCTGTAAAGGATTCATGCAGAATTCGCCCTATGGAAGTAGGGGCTTGGTCATTCTCAGCTTGGCCTCGTCTGATGTTATTTGCAAGAATGATTGCAATTACGATAGCCGGAGACTCCATCAGTGCCATTGCTGCAGCCATATGACCACCGTAAGCAACGCCCGCTAAATCAAGCGCTTGAGTGGTTGTGATGAAGGTAACGGCACTGATTGAGCCGTAAGTAGCCGCAATTGCGGCTGCATCTAATGGATTCAGTTTTCTTTTTAAAAAGTTATAACCAATCAGCGGAATAAATAGGGCTAAACCGATAGCCAGACTCAAGCTCACTGCAATTTCCGGAGTAAAACCGGATTTGTTTAACGCAAACCCGCCTTTAAGGCCAAGCGCCATTAACAGGTAGAGAGAGAGAAACCTTGAAATGGGTTGTGGGATTTCTAAGTTGGATTTCACCAGTCCAGCAAAAATACCAAAGATAAAAAATAGGATAGATGGGTCTAAGAGATTGGTCATTTGAGTTCCTTTTGGGTGGATCATAGGTAAATCTATGTATAAAGTAAAATAGATAGTTCAATAACTATATATAGATAAATATCTATGAATATTACTTTTCGCCAACTAAGACTCTTTTTGGCTTTAGCTGAAACGGGTAGCGTCAGTGGTGCTGCAAGAGCTGTACACGTTACCCAACCGACCGCTTCGATGCAATTAAAAGAGATTTCAGAGGCTGTGGGCTTACCGCTGTACGAGGTGATCTCCCGTAAAGTGCATTTGACTCATATCGGTCGAGAGTTAGCAAAGACAGCGAGAGGAATATCTAACGAATGGGAGTCGTTCCAGCAACAAACGCACAGCATCAAAGGATTGACCAAGGGTAGACTAAAAGTTGCGGTTGTCAGTACAGCCAAATATTTCATTCCAAGATTGCTTGGAACTTTTTGTGCAAAATATCCTCATATAGAAATCGCGTTAGAGGTTCTAAACCGTGATGGTGTGGTGAGAAGATTAGAAGAAAATCTAGATGATTTATACATCATGTCTCAACCCCCACATCATCTAGAGGTCGAAGACGAAGTTTTCATGCCAAATCCTTTGGTATTGATAGCGCCCATCACACACAGACTGGTTAGTAGGAAGAAATTAGATTTGAAGGCTTTGGGCAATGAAAAATTTATTTTTAGAGAGAAGGGATCAGGAACGAGAATGTCAACTGAGTTATATTTTAAGAAACTTAAGTTCAAACCAAATGTCCTGCTGGAGCTTGGTAGCAATGAGGCTATAAAGGAAGCAGTCATTGGCGGACTTGGGGTAGCAGTACTATCGCAGCATGCATTAGGTAGGTCGAACACAAAGGGAGAAATTGCAGTTTTAGACTGTAGAGAATTTCCAATTGAAACAAGTTGGCACATCGTTAGCCCAAAAGGAAAAAAGTTGTCCCCTATATCCAAGGTATTTAGAGAGCATTTGCGAATGAATATTCAATATTAAATGAATTGAAGTGACACAACGGCTTGAAGCATTATTTATGGACAAAAAATGAATCATCACATGGTAATTTAGGGCTCTTTGTATTTTTCTAATTGTCTCCGTCCTGTCGTCATAGCTTATATTGCTTTATATTAATTTAATATCGTGGTATTTTGAGACTTAAGAGTACTTAATAACTCATCCTCAAATATATTATATTTTTATCGACTTATAACTGCGATACTCAACATTTCTTAATTTTATAAAGTTCTAAATATGTTGCGTTTACTCTTTAGCATGCTAGCTATTTCTACCGTTCTACTTGGTTGTGCATCTCCAACGGTAGTTCAAAGTGTCAAACCAGGTGATGCGGGTTTAACCTGTGCCCAATTGCAAAATGAATATTCCGATGCAGATAGATTTAAAAAACAAGCTGGTGAAGAAAAGGGCGTAACAGGGGGTAACGTAGCTAGACTATTGTTTTGGCCTGCCATTATTGGAACTTACATGAATGCAAATGAAGCTATTTCAGCCGCTGATAACAGGATGACCTACTTGGCAGGTATCATGACGCAGAAAAACTGTAGTGTCCCAGCGAGCATGACAGCTCCTGCACCAGCTCCCGTGGTTCCAGATCCTCAGTCGAAATAGAAGGCTTCAATCCTTCATCCGACCCCGCTACGCTTGAGCTCAACGTGTCACCAACACTTTTTTGGGTCACAGGGGACTTGGCTGTGCTAATCTTTAAATTAAGGATTGAGGGATTCAAACGCCTTTTATGCAGCACCTAAAGAGCCGGGGTTTACGGCGTTAAAAGCGAAATAATAAGCTCGTCTCTGACGGGCTCATTATTGACACACGCCATTGAAGTGAATCTGGGCTCTAGGTTAGCTGTGCAAATAAACACTATGCTTTAATCATTATTTTTGAAAGATTTTGGTAATAGTGATTCATTTGGGTTGTCGGGACCAAGTATTTGGTCCGCTTGTTGACGCCCACAAATACGATTTTTATCCATCCCGTCTTGATCAGTTCTGAGATTTTTCGGTGTAAGGTAGCGGGGGAGGCAATACTCTCAAGAGCCATAGCCTGCGTTACCGTGAGCGCATCCTGCTGGATAAATCTGATCGCTACCTGCTGTAAAAGCTTTTCACACTTCAAATCAGGTGAGATATGTTTTTGCTTGCTATCGAGTGTTTGCTTGAGTTGAAGAAATTTGATGTAGTGGTTCATAATAATATTCAGTTTAATTTATTTGGCAAAGATTGCCTTTAATTTCTCGCAGGCCATAGCTTGTTTAGAAAATGCAACTATTTGAGCGGCAAGTTCATCATTTTTTCCTTTCAGTCTGGTAAATTCAATTGCACTTTGGGTTAGATCTTCTGTGTCTGATTTTGTGATCTGAAGCAACTCATCGGTTCTTTCTTTTAAGGAAATCATGTCCGTTTTAAGTATTGCAGCGCTCGAGTCTTGCGAATTCACTACATTTCGTAAATAGAACGCATAACCCCCAGTGGCAACCAGCATGAGTGTTAGAGTTAAAACGGCGATGGGATATTTCTTCATCTTATTCATCTGAGTGCCTTTGAGTTTTGATCATATTGAAGTTATTTGAAGCTCGGTAAGAGCGCAGAACCGGGTCTTTGTAAACTACCACGGGGCATGGCATTCACGATGGGCTGATAGCTAGTGCTAATGCTCTTTGATGAGGGGGCATGCGCTAATGCTTGACCAGTCATTGACGCTGTAAATTGGCTAAAGTCAATTTTGCTCATGTTTAATTGAGTTAACTGAGATTGGCTTAAGCCAGAGCAACTACTTGGATCAATGCCTAATTGAGCTTTTCCCTGGGTATTGATTATTTTTGCAAGCACTGAGTTAAAGGAACAGTACTGACTTGTCCACTCCATACAGGTATTGATAATGGGTGTTTTGTTTGAGCAATACTGGTGTTCAAACTGACTTAAGTTAGAACCGCGGTGTAACCCCAGTAACTGTTCTGCTGGTGTACAACTTGCTACGTTTTCAATAATGGTGATGGCGGCGTAAGCTGCAAAAGCGTAAGGATTGAAATACACACCAGAAGAGCCCAACTCCGTCGTTGCGCCCATTAGCCCGGAACCCTCAATTGAAGTTGCAGAGTATGTGAATCCGTATGCGCTTAGTGAAAATCCGCCTGAAGCAAACTGTGTTCCAACAATATCTCCGCTCTCTGAGGCCACTATGTTAGATGAAGCAATCATGGATTCATACATTCCCTGGGAGTAAGGACTGCCAGCTGCGTATAAAGTGTCAAACACATATACAGACCCAGTGTCTACAGCGGACTGTCCCGCATATTTCACGACCGAGGCAGACGCACCAAACACCAAGCCAAACGCCACACTGTTGGCTTTACCTCCAGGTGTTGTCTGACAGCAATTCTTAATGCCCAAGTCCCCAACAGTGCAAGATTCACTAACACCGTAGAAGATATTGTTTGGGCTCTGAGAATAGGTCTGTGTCTCATTGGCGATCTCAAGAGCCAAAGCAGCTTGAACAAAAGTCGTATTCTGGGTTGCAGTTGTAGAAATGGCCAAAGGAGTTGTTAAATTACTTGCGCACTGCATTTGTTGGCTAGACCGAGCTGCTAGTGTCTGACAAGAGTATTTGTTTGACCATGAATTGCACTGCCCTGTCTCGCCCAGATAACCCGTGCAACTTGAGTTCTGCTGGGAGCAAAGATTATTGGATGAATACTGTGAACACGTATTTGAAGAGGTTCCCTGGCAAGTATAGGTGTATGCATAATTCCAGCATGTCTGAGTGAGTTGAACTGCGCCAACGGGTAAGGATGCCCCTAGAAGACAAGCCGTATCGACATTTGAGTCGGTTTTACAAGGCGTTGCGTCTATACATGTCGCCTGAGCGCTTTGAGTACAGGCACCTGGGGCAAGAGTCTGCGCGCAGATAGGAAAACAGAACTGGGCGAAGGAGACGGAGCACACTAGAATTTTGAGATTAAAGTTCAATGCGAAGCCTTGATTTCAAACGTATCAATAGGTTTTGATTTGTCTGAGCAAAGCACTCCGTTCGGTACTAAAACTTTCTTGGGGCACTCCTGCAAGGGGGGACCACCGTTTTCGCAAATACTCAATTGCCCTCCCAATTCCTTCCATCTAGCGTGGGAGGATGGCTGCGAAATCCAGAATTCAATTCGACCACATTGCGCTTGCTCCTTAAATCTATAAAGTAACTGAGCCTCCTGCAATAGTGGTCCATCATTTTGAGTCGTCTTCTTTAAAATTTCGATAATCCTATTGTTCACACTGTTGTCGATTCCGTTGTTCAACTGCTCGTGTGCTAACTCAGCACTTGAATGACCCTGCATTAACGCCTCAACAAATAGATTTTGAGCGGGCTGTGCCATTGAATCTAATGCAACCAAAGTGGCTAAGGTGATCAGTATTTGATTTCTCATTACGGTACTCCCAACGCTTGGCCAGAACTTGCCTCGTAAACACCGCATGTATCATTCCAAGACACAGTTGCTGACTTCAGCATACAAACCCCGTTATGAGGAGCTGCACCATCTGCACAAGAATACGAAAGGGCTGCTGGAACTGTAGTTATAGTCACACAAACTGACCCTGCGCCACTTCCTGTAAGCGTGCCTCCACCAGGACAGTTGTAGCTAGCCAATGTAGCCAATTGAGTCAAAGTCTGTGTGCAGGTACTTGCACTTAAAGTGAATCCGAAAGGACATGAATAGCTTGTAATGCTGGCTGCAACTGTTGTGATGCAACTCGTTTGCGTAAGGGTTCCTGTCGAGCAGATGTAATTAGGTGTTGCAACCTGACTTAGTGTTTGTGTGCAAGTCGATCCAATTAAACTATACCCATCGGAGCAAGTGTATACAGGTTGCGCAGAAGAAGAGATATTTGAGATGCAACTCCCCAATATGAATTCGTAACCACTTGGGCAAGAATACGAAGAAATACTTGCATTCAGAGTTACAGTTGTTGTGCAAGTTGATCCTAATAGCGCATATCCAGTTGGGCATTCATAACTGTCTATAGTTGCTGAGGTCGTGACGTTACTGAGTGTTACACATTCATTTCCACTCAGTACAGATCCGTCAGTACAGGCATAAGTTGGGGAAGCTGAGAGTGTTTGTGCCCTCGAGCAAGAGGTGCCGATCAGAGTGTATCCAGTGGTACAGGAATAATTGGCCGTAGCATTTAGCGTAACAGTTTGCGTGCAACTACTTCCAATCAGCATATAACCTGAGGGGCAAGCGTAAGTTGCAATATTAGCTGTCTGAGTTTGCGTTTTTATACAGCTAGTCCCAAACACGGTGTAGCCAGAGGGACAACTGTAGTTAAAGATCATTGCGGCAACAGTTGCCGTACAAGTAGACCCACTCAGTGTTTGATCATTAGTACATGAGTACGACGCAGGTACGGCAGCTTTTGATAACTGTTCTGAACAATTGGTTCCGTTTAGCGAATATCCACTAGGACAAGAGTAGGTAGAGGACGCTACGCTCGTTGTGGTTGTTGTCTTGGTGCAGGTCGCGCCGTTTAAGCTTTGATCGGCTAAGCATGAATAAGTAATAGTGGCCGAAGTGGTGGAGGTCGTTTTGCAACTACTTCCCGATAGAATACCCCCGCTTGGGCAGCTATATGAGCTAATCGTTGCGGAAGTTGAGTTTGTAGGACGCGTGTAACTCGTGCTCCAGATATTGCCGACCCCGCCTATAGCAGTAGCTGTGCAGCTTGAGCCATTGCAACTAAAGTAGAGCCACCCATTATTGGCTGTCGTGTCGTAGCTGGGGAACGCTACAAATGCTGGATTTCCCCACGGCCCAGCCGCCCCATTACCTGAGGCTTCTAAGTTCCACCCGCCTGCTGTACAAAGTAATCGCAACACATAGTTTGGGTTAAAGTTATTGGGTAAGAGTAGGGTTCCAGGACAGCTTGTGGAGTTTGAGATACAGCTAGTACCACTCAGTGTGCCGCTTGAGCAGTAATAGGTAGGTGTTGCAACATCGCTGCCAGAAGTCGTACATATTGATCCACTAAGCACTCCACTTGCACAGGAATAATTTGACTTCGCATCAAGGGTGGATTTTGAGGTCGTTGTACAGGTAGCGCCCGATAGAGTTTGACCGCTCAAGCATGTATATCCAGCAATGCTTGCGGGTTGGGTAAGCGTCTCGCTACACAACGCACCACTGAGTGCATAACCAGTTGAACATGTATAACTTGCAACACTTGCTTGGGATGTCGTTAGACAACTTGTACCGGAGAGTATCCCAGTGGAACAGAAATAATTTGGAGCTCCTGACTGCGTAAGCGTCTGCGTGCAGGCACTCCCGTTCAATACATACCCAGTTGGGCAGGAATAGATGGGCGTAGCAAATTGGGTAAGTTCTACAGTGCAACTACTCCCGGTGACAGAATAACCAGGTGGACAACTGTAATTTGCAATCAATGCAGCTTGAGTGATGGTTTCTGTGCAACTTGAACCCGATAAAGTATATCCACTAGGGCAGGTGTAGCTCGCAATGCTTGAAGGTGCAACAGAGTTAATTGGCGTTGTGCAACTAGAGCCATTTAATGCGGACCCATTTGGACATACAAGATTTCCCACGGCTTGAACAGTTATTGCTTTGGAGCAAGTCGAGTGGTCCAAGCTGTACCCCACAGGGCATATGTAACTAGGCGTTGCTGTTTGGCTTAGAGACTGTGTGCAACCAGACCCATTGAGCGAGTATCCTATTGGACAGCTATAGGATCGAATGCTTGCACTCTCAGTTAGTGTTTCCACACAACCAGAGCCAGAGACCCTATATCCCGCGGGGCACGAGTAGCTTGCAACGGCTGCAACTGAGATTGCTGAGCATGTTGATCCCTCAAGCATTTGCCCACTCGGACAAGAATAATTAGGTGTTGCGACTTGGCTACTCGTCTGAGTACAAGATGCTCCAAGGAGTGAGTATCCCTCAGCGCAGATATAGGTCACTGCTGCAGCAGCACTAGCGCTTTGTTGACAATAATTACCTAACAAAATACCTGCAATACAACTGCTCTTTGATACCGCTGGAGAGGACTGGCTGGTAATGGTGGTTGAAAGAGACTGAGAGCAAGAGTACTGAGTACCAGAATTATTGATGACGCATGTATTTTCAGAGTACTCGGCGGGAGCTGTGATGACCGTTACTGGTGTACATGTGCTCCCGTTTAGAGCGCCTTCATCATTTATTGCCGTCGCCGTGACTGAACCGTAAATTGGATCTAAGTTGGAGATTTTCAGGTTGAACTGTGATTGCCCTCCTCCAAACGTACCGCCACAGTTGTTGCCCTGCGAATGAGTAGTTCCCGAGCTGTTGAGGACACCGACTTCAGTTGGGGATGGCGTTGTGCACTGATTGTTTAGGAAATTCACCGCCGCACACTGCTGGTCGGTTGCTGGGGTTGTGCCTGTTCCACCAGCTATGTAATTTTGACAAGTAACCTGAGTTGATGCTCCCATATTAGAAAGGCCAGTAGTCTGAGCTGTGTTTAATAAGCTTGGATTGGTGTTTGGGAATGAAAATTCACCCAAACCAAGTGGAACAGTTGTTGGTGCATTTGTGCTCCCATTCCAATTCACAGCATTCGGATTGATGACTTGTCCGGGAAGGACGGGAGTTATTATGTTTGCATAGCGAGTCCCGTCGCGTAACGCGATTTGAGAACTGCTGGGCGAACTGGTCGGCGGATTGGTTGATAGACTTGTTGAGGATAAACTTTGTGTATAGCCATTTACAGCAATCAAAGCTCCAAGGCCTGCGAAAAAAATTCTGTTTAAATGCGGACGGCGCATCAAATTGCTAGCTCATCACGGACCAACTCAGTAATTTCGTTCATATTCATCCCACTTGATTTAAGCAAATAGATAGCGTCTGAGACAACGTGTCGCTGAATTCGCGACTTGTCCGAGATGAACTCATCAATGATATCTATCACAGATTCCAGGGGTGACATACTGTTGAATCTGTCAAAGAATGCATCTCGTTGCCCTTGTTCTGAATTAAACAAAGTCGAGGTGAATTTATCGACATACAGTCGTACAGCGTCATACCCTTGTTCGCCAATAATTAAAACCTCTGAGAACACAGGCTTGAGCGTTTTGATGCTACTGATCAATTTTTTGAAGTAAGGGTCATCTGCATACTGAGTGAGTAGTTTCTCCTCGAAGAGTCGGTCTATCTCCTCTTTCTTTTGGCTGAGAATGAGTCTCCATGCGCTTTGACTGTAAATAAACCGCCCAGTCGGAGTTTCAAAAAGCTTGAGTAGGCTTTGGATAACAATCCACATCGAAACCCCGTCTTTACGACCCTTTTGGTAAATTCCAGTCAGAACGGAGGCGGACATTGGGTCATCGAGCAAGTCGTGAGCTTCATCGGCAATGACCAGTTTCTTTCCCCTTGTTTTCTTTATTTTGTTGTTCAAAATATGCAAAATGAAGAACATCACTACGTTCTTTAAATGTGGATGTTCGTTCAGTTGCCCCAACTCAAACACAGTTAAGTTATTCGATTTATCAAAGTCTGATTTGCCTTTAAAGAAAGATGACTTGTAGGGGTCATTCATGAAAAATTGAAGTTGAGCGTAAAGTTCCTGAGACTTATGCTCTATAGGTCCAGCCTCAGCAGCAGGCTTACTAGTAGCAGAAGTTCGCAGTGCTTGAATGACTGTCTCAATTTCGGGTTCAACAGAGTTTGAACGAGCAAGCTTGACTGCAGCGTCCATGACCAACAGCGCGTCCTTATCGTCTTCTTTGGCATTTGCCATGAGCAGGAAGAGCTTGGTTATAGTGGCCGAGTCTTGCGCAAACTCTGCATCACTCAGACCCGTGAATGGATTAAGTCCGATCATATGCTTTTCATCCCCGCTGAACTCGATGAATTGCCCCCCAACTGCCCGGGTTAATTTTTCCGTGCTTCGTCCGTTATCGAGAATGAATACCTGTGTTCCTTGGGCTAATTGGTCAGTGGCAAATTGCTGGATGAGGAATGACTTTCCCGATCCCGACTGAGCAACAATAATTCCTGAATAGTTGTTATTGGTCTTGAAGGGGTCAAGGAAATAAGTGCTACCCCGCCTGGAGTAAAACATGGAGCCTGCATCCACTGAATTTGCTCCGTTACCTGCGAAATCGGAGTAAATGGGTATCAAACAACCTGCGCAAACGCTTGGCATAAGAGATTCTGAATCTAAATCCTTGGCAATCGCGTTTGAAAAATTAAGTGGTAGCGACTGTGCCCAACGCACCATTGCGTTGGAGCCAGCAAGCCTAGCGTCAAAGCGAAGTTTGTTAAGCGTGCTCTTCACTCCCATAGCAGAATCAATGGTTGCTTTGCGATTTTTTCCAAACACGAATATCGTCGTACTTACAAATACGAGTTTGTCGCCCTCTGGGCCGCACTGCGTACTTAGGTAATTCAGATCGTGCATTTTTTCTGTAACTGCTTCGTTAGAGAATTTCCAAGTCTCAATCCATTTTGGTAGTAAAGCTTGCCTTGACTTGAGGGACTTTGAGATACGGCGTAGCTCTCTTTCCTGTGCTGCAACTCTAATGGTGGTTGTGATCACGAACGGTGTCATAATCCGTTGACCGCCTCCACTGAGTGTCTCGCCCTCATTAAATGGTGCTCCGATGACTAGATTCATCAACCCCTGTGCGGCAGTGGGTGGATAGCTTTTAATAGCTATGGTTGAGCAATAAGTCTCATCTCCGACGGAACTCAGTTCATTTACCGTGAAATCCAACTTCGTTTCAGGGCCAAATGCCTGGTATTTCAACTCCACCATATCGTCTAATTGGATATCCTGCTTGGGCGAATATGGGTTTGCAAATTTAGAGTACAAACTTAGAATTTCATGCGGCGCCAGGCGAGCGGCGTCGTTAAATCCACTTGCTCTTAGGTTGACCAGGAAATCATCCTGAATAATCGTTGCTCGCTCCATTGCTTCTTGATCTACATTCTTTACAGGGTAGAGGAGGGAGATGATGAGGGACTTTTTATTGATAATCGGTAGATCTATTTGCCAATCTGCACTAAGCCCCTTCTTTAATAGATCTGCTCTGCGTTGAATGAGTTCTTGGATAAAGTGTCCGCCGTGAGTCTTACCTCTTAAGTAATCAGTCTGTGCCCACATATCTGGCTCACACAGTAAGCTGACTTGAATAATAGATTCGTCTGGTGCGGTTTTGATAACAGAGGCCATCAGTGTCGTCACTTCTTGCCCCGCGCCCGACAGCGGAGTCATTAAGTAGGTACAGCCCAAATAATCGCTATCCCCACGCGGTTTGGTGACGATGATGTTGTTGTTTGCCTCAAAGGAATCCAAATGAATGATGTCACTTAGCTTTTGACCTTGAGTGCTGTTTTTGAAATCAAACATCTAAACCTTTAGAAAGCATACAAAAATAGATTGATAGTGCCCATTGCGTTTTAATTCAATAAGCAAAATACGCTCACACACGAGATAAGTTCAATTATTTATGAGCGCCGTTATTAGAAATTTTGCCTAATGTTGTTATTGCAGTTGAATTAACAACTGTGTTTGATGCGGGGTTCCTTACGCTCGTAGACAAAGTAGAGATAAAGGGAATTCCAAGCTCAGACAGCATCAAAACAATAATAGGTACTCCAATGGTTGAGAGACCCTTGCCGTGAGCAAATGACCAAACGGCCATAATGACCGATATGATGGCGCCATAGATTCCAATGGACGGTGCGTATTCTGTGAGTGTAGAAATGGGTATTGCGAAGGGGCCTTGTACGACAGCCGATCCTCCATTGAAAGCTCCGATCGCTGACGCAGCAGTTAGTGCACACATTGCGAGAAGGGTTTTGTTACTTTTGGCTACGCTTTTAACGTAAGAGCTGATTGATTTTGACATTTGAAAATTACCTTATGTTTAAGAAAAATACGTTTTGCGATTTTGAATCACAACTCATCTTGCTTCATTTGCTTTAATTGGGCTTTGAGGGACTTAGATTGACTGCGCCGGTTGGCAACAGTTCGTCGGCGGAATCTGAAGTTGCGCTGTCTCCAAAAATTTCAGTGCTGTGCGTAGTGGGGATTTGTGATGGAATAGGTATGAAATCTTGTTCCTTGATTTGTTTATGTGGATAGAACTGTGCCTTTTTAGCCTCTCCCGTGTTTAATGCGTTTTCTGGAAATCCTGACCAGTGGGTTGGAAGTACTTCCTTGTATACATAAGTGTCTTGGACTAATGTGTCGTTCTCAGTTGTGAATTTTTGAATCCAAACTCGTTGAATGATGGGCCCTTGACGAACAGGCATTCCAGAGAAAGTTGCTGCACTTAACGAACTTGAATTAACGTCCTTATAAGTTGTGTTCGAGGCAGTTTGGGTTTTGGGATTGGGTAGTGCATTCTCCTGTGATATCCCGTTCAATTCGTCAACCTCTGCCATACTGAATTTGCGGTCATAACGAGTTGGAGGAATAGAGCCAGAGGTTGAGTCATCCACAGACCTCATACTCCTGCAGTGCGGACTTTTGGGTACGTCCCGTCTATTGCAGTCAAAAGTGTCTTCCCCTACAGGTGTGAACCAACTGGCACAACCGGCTAACGATTGAATGATGGCTAGACTAATTATTATTTTTTTCACAGTTGTACTCCGTACCGTTTTTTAGTGAGTGTGAGAGATTTAAGTAAGACCCATGTAATGTGAGTCGCTGAATTCACCTCAACCACTGGGAAAACTGAATTGGCATAATCCAAGTAAAACCTAGTGATCAGTTGCGATGATTGAGAAATGCCTTGTCCAATAGAGGACTGAGCGATCAAGCCAGCATTGGGATACTGAGCCCCCGTTGTTTGGCCCCCCGCTGCCGAGGAGTTGTAAGCGGGAATGGCGGTGGGGGAGAAAGATGATCCAAATCCAGCAATCATTCCTGATATGACGGAATCCCTAATTAACCGTCCCTCCTTACTCACCAATTTACCGGCTAAACCATTTTTTCCGTCAATATCCACTCCGTAGGCATTCATCTCACCTTCCCAGACCACTGCGTCACTTCCAATACAAGATATGGTCTTGGCTACGACAAGTGCACGTTCCGTGGGAATCTCCCCTCTTGCACTTCCCCCCACAAAGCAGTCTCCTAAATCCGAGACCCTCCATCCGTTTGGGAGGACAGCACTGTTTTTGAGCTTTGTGACAAATGGTGTTCCAACGTCATTGGCTGAAACACTTCCACCCACCGCACCGTATCCGCTTGCACCGCCACTGCTTCCGATACTTTGCGCACCGAATTTGGCTCTTGCGTTTACTCCGCTCAGCAGTACGCCTTCTAAAAATGAATTAGCAGGTATAACAAGTTCGGGTTCCTTGGATTTAACTGTTTCGACCTTTTTTACAGCTTCCCATACTTTTAAGCTTGGCGGTGTAGGACCTGGTGGTGCCAAATTCAAGGCTGCCTGTGCATTTTCTTCATCAGTGGCTTCAAGTGAGCTGAGTTTCTTTACAAGCGGGGTCTTGGGGAAGGTAATCTCCGGCAAGACGTCAATGGGCGTGTTAAGGTCAATACTACGCTCTGATTTGAATGTGGCTTGGCTCAGCGTGAGTTTAGTGAGCGCTTTTGCCGCTAAGTCCTCGTTGGTCGCTAGTAGCTTTCTCAGCTCATTTTCGAGCACATTAATACGCTTGTCCTCATCCTCCAACCCTTGGTTGCGATTGTTAATGGGGAGTGTTCTAACTGTTGAAAAATTGAGTGGATCGTTTTTAATCTGCGCTTTTGCAGCTGCCTCGGCATTCGCTTTGATCAAATTAGCCTGAACCTCAGAGTTGCGATTGACCTGTATGAAGATGATCAGTCCTAGGACTGCCAAGCTTCCAAGGGCTACTAGTTTTGCATTCTTTGATGACTCATCCCACAGGAGTTTGATGTTATCTAGAGCCTTCATTTCAGGCTCCTTTTGGCTATCACAATGGCAGTGGTTATTCCATTGGGCTCAATCGCAGGAGTGGGGTATAGGCTAACTGACAAAACATCAGGATTGCAGATGCCCGCCTCACACCCAAACTCGGTTTCTTGCAAAACAATTCGAGTTTTAAGGGGGTTGAAGATTTTGTAAATCCAAATGTCATTTTGCTCAGACGAGAGTTTTTTATCCACAGTTAGAACAAAACCGTTTTTTGTAATTGGTTTCAATGCAATATCAATAACTGAGTAACCTGGTGGGATACCGCCCTTAGCAGTCACTTCTTGAAGATACTGCATGGTCTCAATAAAACTAAGATTCTTTGCTGCACCGAAGCCGGCGCCTGATTTGCTCTGCGGGGTAACATCATCAATCAGAACAGTTTGAGAGGGCAGAGCAGTCTTTGGAATGAGTTGAAGGCCAATGACTGAATTGGTCTGGGTATTCTCGAAAAACATTTGTACTGGGTGAGGATCTTTCTTGAATGAGAAATAAACATTATTTGAACTCTCAGACTTATCTACGGCTAAGTCACCAGAGGTCACCACTTTTGGGTTGTTAAAGGGGAGTTGAATTCTGTTGATTTCAGTGGAGCTGACATAAACACTTTGTGATCCTCCGTTGTTCATTTGGATATGCTTTGCTCTGCTAGGGTCTAAAGCGTTTAAGCTCTCGCCCTCTAAGTGCATAACTCCGGGGAGAATAATCTCCTTCACTGCAGTTTCTTTGACGGCCACATCGGGGTGAATATCCTCGCTCCTAAAGAGGGGGGCTGGTGCTCTAGACTTGTGTTTGCCTGAAGCCTTCTTGGTTCTAGGTCCATCGTCCGTATTTAAAGACTGCGCTTCAAGTTGGGTAGCGCTTAGGCCTACTGCCTGTGATGGTTGGGAATTTAAGGTCTGGGGGAAACCGGCTGGCACAACAGTCATGAGCATTGAAATCAGAAGAAATTGTGTGACTCTCACTTCTTTTGCCCTTTTAGATATTCAGAGTTGTGCGCTTTGTCGCCCTCATATGTTAGAACCTCGTCGATCCATAGCCTGTAGTTTTGCACGTGCGTTGTGTACTCGAAGACGTAGAGCTGTGAGCTGTCTTTTGCTGCGTTGACCGTATGGAGCTCGCCAATCACAAAGTGCTTATTGAGTACAGGGTCATATTCGTATTTTTTCAAAACAAAGTAGTAACTCCCAAGCTCTCTTTGAGCTGTCAATTGTGCGACCCTCACGTCTATATCTCGTTCAATCTTTGTATAGCTTGCAGGGCTGAGGAAGGATCCGAGTAGTTTTTTCTGGTATTCCGCGTTGTCTGGGTTGATCTCTACGACAGAGCTTGTAACGGTCAGGAGTGTTGCCTCTTGAGATGCTTTGTCCATGTAACTGCGCTCTAAGTAGGCGTTATCTGGCATACCGGGAGTCTGCACGATCACAATCTCGCTTTGCAAAACCATTTTGACTAAGGAGAGCAGCAGACAAGCACCTAGGATCAATATCGAGAGGCCCATTTTTTTGTTATGCGCTGTCAGTTCAGATATGGATTCGTTTCGCTTAATGAAGTCCATCAATCACTTTCTATGTAAAACCCATAATGTTTACCTTTGAAGAACCTAGAGTGTTGCAACTAAAGTTATTTGGATTAATGTGTAGCATAAACCATTAA
>CAIKNE010000039.1 GCA_903828695.1 uncultured Burkholderiales bacterium
AAAAAGCGGCGAAAGCTGGGAACTCTTCAAGCGAGCCGGGACGGATAAGATGCCGATCCGTTATCCGTTAAGCGCTCGGTGAGATGCTTATTGAACGACTGGGGCTAGGTGGCCACTTGCATACAGTGAGGCGATGCTCGTGAGAGTTTGTCCTTTGATCTTGGCCCCTTGCCCTTCGCAGCCAAATTCAATGTAGCGCTGTTTGCACAGCTGTTTGGCCGCCTCTCGGGCTGGCTTGAGGTAGTCGCGAGGATCGAACTTTTCGGGATTCTTACTCAAATACTCACGGATAGCAGCTGTCATTGCCAGTCGAATATCCGTGTCGATGTTGATTTTCCTGACCCCAAACTTGATGGCGTGCTGAATCTCCTCCACAGGAACGCCGTAGGTTTCCTTCATGTTTCCACCAAATTCACGAATTTTTGCCAAAAAGTCTTGTGGCACAGATGAAGAACCATGCATGACAAGGTGGGTGTTGGGTATGCGGCGATTGATTTCTTTGATACGCTCAATGGCCAAAATATCTCCGGTGGGTTTGCGAGAGAATTTATAAGCACCGTGGCTTGTTCCAATCGCAATGGCCAATGCGTCAAGCTGTGTTTGCTTGACAAAGTCCGCCGCTTGTTCGGGGTCTGTTAAGAGTTGTTCGCGGGTCATTGTGGCGTCCGTGCCGTGTCCGTCTTCTTTGTCGCCCTTCATCGTCTCTAAGCTACCGAGGCAACCTAACTCTCCTTCGACGCTTACACCCAGTTTATGCGCCATAGAAACTACTTTTTGCGTCACCTCAACGTTGTACTCATAGCTGGCAATCGTTTTACCGTCGCCCATCAAAGAGCCGTCCATCATGACGGAGCTAAAGCCAAGCGCAATAGCGCCAGAGCAAACATCTGGGTTTTGTCCGTGATCTTGGTGCATCACCACCGGTATGTGAGGGTAGGACTCGACAGCGGCTTGAATCAAGTGTTTCAAAAACCCCTCTCCCGCATACTTACGCGCCCCAGCGCTGGCTTGCATGATGACGGGCGCCCCTGTCTCCTCAGCTGCCTCCATAATGGCTTGTACTTGCTCTAAATTATTCACGTTGAATGCTGGAATACCGTAAGAGTTTTCAGCAGCGTGATCCAAGAGTTCGCGAAGGGATACGAGTGGCATAGTATTCTGAGGATAAAGAGTGTTTAAGTTTTGCTCCAAAGAGGAGCAAGTCCAGGAATTCGGTATTTTACTAGACGTGGGGGCTTGAAATTCAGGGGTGCAAAGAATCCCAAGAAGAGTCGCTGCGAGCTCAGCTTACTTGACTAATCTTGAGCATGTTCGTGCCCCCTGGTGAGCCCATAGGCTCACCGCAGGTGATGGCATAAACATCGCCAGGTTGAACGATCTTTTGCGTTTTTAAATGCTTCTCAGCCTGAAGCAATGCGGTATCCCTGTCGTGACTGGTGTCCAAGAGGATCGCCTCAACATTTCTGTACAAAGTCATTTTTCTTTGGGTACTTAGCTTGTGTGTGAGCGCGTAGATAGGGATGTGAATTTTGTGTCGACTCATCCAAAGCGGGGTCGACCCAGACTCTGTCAGTGCAACCAGTGCCTTTGCGCCTAGATGATGCGCTGTAAACAAAGCGCCAAGCGCAATCGTTTGATCAATGCGGGTGAATGTCTTGCCTAAAAAATCAGCATCCAACTGCACCAATTCCGCCGCCTCAGCAGCCACGCATATTTGAGCCATTTGTTGAACAGTTTCAAGGGGGAAGCTTCCCGCTGCAGTTTCCGCGCTCAGCATGACGGCGTCCGTGCCGTCCAATACGGCGTTAGCAACATCACTCACTTCGGCGCGCGTGGGCGATGGGTTAGTGATCATGCTCTCCATCATTTGGGTGGCTGTGATGACTAACTTGTCGGCGTCTCTGGCCAGTTTGATCATGCGCTTTTGAAGCGCAGGTACAGCGGCGTTGCCAACTTCAACCGCTAAATCACCCCGTGCAACCATAATGCCGTCACTAGCGGCCAATATGTCTTCAAGGTTTGGAATGGCCTCTGCCCTCTCAATTTTGGCGATCAACCCGGGCTTGTGTTTAAAGGGGGTTGCTGCGACATACGCCAATTGACGGGCCATCTCCATGTCGGAAGCGGTTTTAGGAAAGCTGACGGCAATATAGTCAGCCTGAAAACTCATGGCAGTTTTAATGTCCTCCATATCTTTGGCGGTCAAAGCTGCCGCGCTAAGGCCCCCGCCTTGTTTGTTGATGCCTTTGTTGTTGGAGAGCTTTCCTGGGGTGACGACTTTAGTGTGGATTTGCTCGCCCACAACTTTATCGACTTTGAGCACGATCATGCCGTCGTTTAACAGCAAAATATCGCCCGCTTTCACATCTTGAGGAAGCTCTTTATAGTCCAGGCCTACGCCGCTTAAGTCCCCGAGCTCTTGTCTTGAAGCATCCAGCACGAAAGCTGCTCCTTGGGTGAGCATGACTGAGCCGGCAGTGAATTTACCCACACGAATTTTGGGCCCCTGAAGATCGGCCATGATTGCGACCTCAATGCCGGTTTTAAGACTGATATCTCTTACCTTTTTTGCAAGATCAATATGGTCCTGCGCTTTGCCGTGGCTAAAGTTCAGACGAACAACGTTGACGCCCGCAAGGATCATTTGCTCTAGGATTTCAGAATTGTTGGAGGCGGGTCCAAGAGTGGCGACAATTTTGGTTGCACGGCGTGTCATCATGTGTGTTTTCCTAAGATAAGCGAGCTTTAGTTGTAACCGGTGAGGCAGATTTCTAATCAGATTTTCACATGAATTTAGCCTTGCCTTACAAGGGTAAGTGTTGACTCCTGCAGGATATGCACGACCTGAGATCTTGGCTTACTCCTCACGCAGTTTCTCGGCTTGAAGCACCGTTCCTGCTAAGCAACTACAAAATGCAAGACTATTGACTGAAATCAGACAAACTATTTTCGTAGATAGGTACAATTGAGAAAAAATATAAACAACTAAAGTCTTAGGCATTGCTACGCTTAATAAAACAGAGTATTGAGAAAAAGAAAATGAACTTCCCCGAATTACCCATTCCTCCAGGCGAACCTATCCCTCATCGCAAAATTATTCGCGAGTGGCTGATCCCTTTGTCTGGGAAGACCACTCTCAGGGCCGTTGCGATGTTGATTTTGGACTATTGCTTGTGGGCCGCGTTCCTCGCTGGCGCAGTCCTTTGCACTGCGCCGTGGCAACAGTTGCTTTGCGCGGTGGCGGCTGGGTTTTGTATCGGTAGACTCTTTATCATTGGTCACGATGCCTGTCATCAAAGTTTGACTCCTTACAGAACGCTTAATAAATGGTTGGGTCGTATCGCGTTTTTGGCCTCCCTAACGCCTTACAGCTTGTGGGACATCGGACACAATGTGGTTCATCACGGCTACACCAATCTCAAGGGATTTGACTTTGTTTGGGCACCCCTCACCAAGGAAGAATACGCCCAGCTCAGTTGGGGTGGCAAGTTGTTGGACCGCGTTTACAGAAGCGGTTGGGCGCCGGGTCTTTATTACATGATAGAGATTTGGTGGAAGAAAATGATATTCCCCAACAAAGAACAAATGCCCACCAAGCGTCCTATCTTTATTCAAGACAATCTGCTTGTTTGCGCTTTTGGTGCAATTTGGGTAGCTGTGAGTTTTTGGGCTGCAAGCGTTACCCATCAATCTGTTGCATGGGTATTGTTTGTGAGCGTATTCGTGCCTTTTATGTTTTGGTGCGCAATGATTGGTTTTGTTGTTTATGTTCACCATACGCACGTTAAGGTGTCCTGGCATGATGACCGTAGCGCATGGTCAAAGGCCCAGCCCTTTGTATCAACAACGGTTCACCTCACATTTCCCTTTAATATCGGCGCCCTCATGCACCACATCATGGAGCACACGGCTCACCATGTGGATATGAGTATTCCTTTGTATAAGCTCAAGGCTGCTCAAGAGAAGTTGGAGAATTTATTACCCGAGAGAATTATCATACAACCGTTTTCTTGGGCATGGTACTTCGAGACTGCCAAGGCTTGCAAGTTGTACGATTTCAAAAACCGTTGCTGGACCGATTACAAAGGTACCTTTACGAGCGTACCGGCCGTACTGGGTTAATAAGCAACTGTCCTTGGACTTGTAATGAAGAGGGGGGGTCTTGCTAGACCCCCCCTTGTCATTTCTGCTGCGCTAAGGCGTTTATTTTTTAATTTCAGTGCGTAGCTCTTTTGAGGAGTATCTCTATGGCAGGTAGTGTCTTGCCTTCAAGCATCTCAAGGAACGCTCCCCCGCCTGTGGAGATATAACTGATTTTGTCTTCAATACCGTACTTGGCTATCGCAGCTAAAGTATCCCCGCCTCCTGCGATGGTGAAAGCTTTTGAAGTTGATATGGCTGTTGCAATGACCTCGGTTCCCTTGGAGAACGCTTCAAACTCGAAGACGCCGACTGGTCCATTCCAAACAATCGTACCCGCCTGTGCAAGTTGAGTGGCGAGTTGGTGCGCTGAATCAGGTCCGATATCTAGGATCAAATCGTCCGCATCCACATCTTTGATTTTTTTGATGGTGGCTTGTGCATTGGCATCAAAACTTTTAGCAACGACGACGTCGCTTGGAAGTGGCACCTCAGCCCCCCGAGCCTTCATTGACTTCATGACAGATAGTGCCTGGTCCACTAAGGCGGGCTCCGCCAAGCTTTTCCCAATCGGGTGTCCACACGCTAATAGAAAAGTGTTTGCAATTCCCCCTCCCACAACCAACTGGTCAACTTTGGAGGCCAAGGATTCGAGAATGGATAATTTTGTAGAGACTTTAGACCCCGCAACAATGGCAGCTAAGGGTCTTTTTGGGTTGGCAAGTGCTTTGGTGATGGCGTCTACCTCTGCAGACAAAAGAGGTCCGGCACATGCGGTGTGTGCATACTCTGCAGCGCCGTACGTGGTCGCCTCTGCGCGGTGCGCTGTGCCAAAAGCATCATTGACATAAATGTCACAAAGCGCAGCAATTTTTCGCGACAAGTCTGGATTGTTTTTTTTCTCCCCCACATTCACCCTGCAGTTCTCAAGCAAAACAACCTCACCCGCATGCACGTCTACGCCGTCTAGCCAGTTTGTTTTTAAGGAAACTGAAACTCCTAAAAGCTCACTGATTTTGTTTGCAACAACTAGCAAAGAGTCCTGCGCCGTCAGCGCGCCCTCTGTTGGACGCCCCAGGTGAGATGTAACCATTACTGCAGCACCCGCATTGAGGGCCAGTTGTATACAGGGAAGGGACGCCCTAATTCGGGTATCTTCCGTGATCTTTCCGTCTGGACTCAGGGGCACATTTAAATCTGCCCTGATAAAAACCCTCTTACCCTTCACGAGTCCTTGCTCGCATAAATCTTCAAATCGAATCATAGTCAACGAATGTCTCCTGCTAATGTTTAAATTTTGTCTCTCAATTGAAGTCCCGTAATGGTCTCAAGCTCGGTCAAGCTAAGACCTTCAACTCGGTCTATGACCCATAGACCCGCGTTGGAGCATTCAAAAGTTGCGTGATCAGTATAAATACGTTTGACACATTTAAGTCCTGTCAGTGGATAAGCGCATTCTTTTACGACCTTGCTTTGTCCCGACTTTGTCAGCAAATCCATCATCACCCATGTCTGTTTGGCGCCAATTGCCAAATCCATCGCGCCCCCAACCGCGGGGATGTCTTGGGGCAAACCGGTGTGCCAATTGGCCAGGTCACCACTTGCAGAGACTTGGAAGGCTCCTAAAACACAAATATCTAAGTGTCCAGCTCGCATCATTGCGAAACTATCGGCATGATGAAAAAAGGCACCCCCCGGGCGCAGCGTTACAGCTTGTTTGCCAGCATTAATCAGGTCGTAGTCTTCCTCCCCCTTGGGTGGAAATGGTCCCATCCCTAAAATCCCATTCTCACTGTGCAAACAAACCTCTGATTCTGCGGGGAGGTGATTGGCGACTAATACGGGCATTCCAATCCCAAGATTCACATAGGCACCGTTTGGAATATCTTGGGCAATACGTGCCGCTAAGGCGTCTTTGCTTCTGGTTTGATAACTCATAGAAACTTTCTTTGAAGAGAACTGAGTGAAATGATGTGCTTATTCGAAAAAATTAAAACGCAAAATAATGCACCCATTTTTCACTACGGCTCAAGATGGCTTGGTTCAGGCACACAGACCAATTTATTAACAAAAATTCCCGGCGTCACGATCGATTCAGGATCAAGGTCTCCTAGCTCTACTCGCTCATATACAGATGCAACTGTGCAGCGTGCGGCCATTGCCATAATAGGGCCAAAATTACGAGCTGATTTACGGTAAATTAAGTTACCCCACCGGTCACCTTTATAGGCTTTGATTAACGCAAAATCAGCATGCAATGGGTATTCCAATACATACATACGCCCGTTTATTTCGCGAGTTTCTTTGGGCGAGCCGTCAGGGTGTTTGGCCAATTCCGTGCCGTAACCGGTGGGCGTGAAAAAAGCCCCAACCCCCGCACCTGCTGCTCTTATGCGTTCAGCTAAATTGCCCTGCGGGACCAACTCGAGCTCAATTTTGCCGGCCTTGTAAAGGGAATCAAAAACATACGAGTCACTTTGCCTGGGATAGCTGCAGATAATTTTCTTTACGCGCTCAGTTTTTAACAGTGCAGCGAGCCCTTTGTCTGCGTTGCCAGCGTTGTTATTAATCAGTGTGAGTTCGCGAATATCTAGATCGATCAGTACGCCTAGTAAACCGTCAATGAGTTCATTGGGAATGCCGGCTGTCCCAAATCCGCCAACCATAATGGTTGAACCAGACTCGATAGAGGAGAGAGCTTGAGCGGCAGATTCGACAAATTTATCAATCATAACTAAGAAATAAGAATTTGAAGGCCGGACTTAACTCCAACCCAACCCTAAATGAAGGGGCAAATAAATAGCCATACCAACCAATATTGTTCCAAGTACTACCTGTCCCCTGCCTTTTCTGACAACAAAGAAGATCGCACCCCCCAAGGCTGCGTAGATACGCGCGTTGGTCAAGGGCATCGAGACCTGTGCGTGAAACATGAAAATCTCAGGAATGATAACCGCAGAAAGCGCAGCTATGGGTGCGAACTGTAAGCCTCTTTGGGCCCAAGCGGGAAGCTGCCATTGTCGCTCAGAGATAAAGAAAAACGAGCGAGTGATCAAGGTTATAAGGGCTAACCCCAAAATACAGATGATGTGCCAAAACTCATTCATACGTGTCCCCATCATCGCTTGAGGCAAAAGTCCGCTTGTACCGAACGACAAGCATTTCAAGTGACAAACACAAGAAGACTGAACACGCAATGGCAATCAAAATATTGAGTTTTAGGGGTAGTGTGAAAAACAATACAGCGACCACACCCCCAATCAAACTAGAAATTCGTTTAAGTGTTGATGTTGCCAAAGAGCATGTCACACCAACCAACGCGAGCACTCCTGCAAATCCCAGACCCCAGTCAGCTGGAATGTAGTGAGCCAATGCGATGCCCAGTAAACTTGCAATCATCCAACTCGCCCAGTTGAGGAAACAATTGCCTGCCAAATAAGCTTGTTCGCTGCGTTGGCCTGTCAAGTCCGTAGCAGGCTTTTCAAATCGCTTTACAAACTGAACGTAGGATAAATCTGCAGTGAGATACGCCGCTAGGAGGCGTTGCCAGCGCGGCCAACTCATCATATACGGTCTAAGGTGCGCGCTAAACACCACAAACCGAAGGTTGACACAAAATGCGGTTGCCCAAATGACCCATAGGGGAGCGCCCGCAACCAATAGCGGTATTGCAGCCAACTGGGAACTACCGGCAAACACGATGAGTGTCATCAAGACGGAGTCAAAAACACTCATACCCGATTGAATCATCGCCACTCCAATCATCATGCCCCATGCGGCAATGCCTGGCGCGGCGTTGCTGATATCTTTTATCCCGAGCTTAAAGGAGGGGTGGGAATAGTTTTCCTTTATAAAAAACATAACAACAACGGATATTTCAAGGATTGAGACAGCGTGGACCCATCTCAAAGCGGTCGCCCTCGCGCAGTGATCTACCTAAAACAAAAGACTCCATGGGCATGCGTTTCCCACCCGCTCGCTGTATTTGGGTAATTTGAAATACACCGCTACCGCACAATACCTCGATCCCTGTTGTGCTGATGTTTAAGATGCTCCCAACGGGCAAGCTATGTTTATCTGTGGGTTGAGTCGCAAGAGCCTCTCCTCCCCAAATTTTAAAAACCTCCCCTGCAATGTGCGTTTGAAGTCCAGGAGCACTGGAGAATGCACGTAACTTGCGCTCAATCGTCTTTGACGCTTGTTCCCAGTCAATCCAGGTTTCTATTTTTTCGATTTTGTGTGCATAGCTCACGCCTTCATCAGGTTGAGGACTAGCTGTGAGGGATCCTATATTGGCCAGTGTGTCTAGTAACAACTGTACCCCTAAAGTGCAGAGCCTATCGTGCAAAGTGTCCGTTGTATCTTGCGTCAATACAGGGCAACTCTGTTGCGTCAGTATTCCTCCTGTGTCTAACCCAGCGTCCATTTGCATGATGCAAATCCCGGTCTCCTTATCCCCCGCTTCAATGGCTCTGTGGATAGGGGCTGCGCCGCGCCAACGAGGGAGCAATGAGGCGTGAATATTCAAACATCCGAGCGGAGCGGCTTGAAGGGTCCAAGCGGGCAAGATGAGGCCGTAGGCAGCAACAACAATGACATCGGGGCGCCATATTTTCAGTTTATCCTGGGCCTCTTGCGCATCTTGAGGGTACTTGCCGTCAAGACGAAGGCTTCTAGGCTGAATCAGTGAAAGACTGTGCTCAATGGCATAGCTTTTGACAGCAGATGCTTGAAGCTTGAGCCCGCGCCCCGCGGGTCGGTCTGGTTGAGTGAGAACGCCTACGATACGATGACCACCAAGGTGCAATCCCTCCAAAGCGACGCGAGCAAATACAGGCGTACCCGCAAAGACGATTCGCAGTGGAGAATTTATGATTCGTGGGTTTGAGGTAGACAAAGGTGTCAATGATTGACTTCACGCTGAAGTTTAGACATTTTGGTTTTAATTCTATTGCGCTTTAAGGGAGACAGATAATCAACAAACACTTTGCCAACCAAGTGATCCATTTCATGTTGAATACAAATAGCTAAAAGTTCCTTGGCATGAATTTCTTGGGGGCTACCGGTCTTGTCTAAGGCTTTAACCTTGACCTCCAGGGCGCGTTCGACCCCGTCATAAGTATTGGGAACGGATAGACAACCCTCTTCTCCCTTAACCCGCTCGGGATGAGTCCAAATAATTTCAGGATTGATTAAAACCATAGGCGAGTCCCTTTCATCAGAGACATCTAGGACGATGATTCTTTGGTGAACATCGACCTGGGTGGCGGCAAGACCGATGCCGTTGGACTCGTACATCGTCTCTATCATGTCCTCAATCAAGGCTAGGGTTTCACCTTGGATTTCTTTGACCGGCTTAGCAATGGTATGCAAGCGCGGATCAGGATAGCAAAGAATGTTCAGTAAAGCCATGGCATATATTTTCGTTGATTTATACGAGGTTGTCCTCTTGGGTTAAAAATAGTTCCCGCCTTGGGGGGGGAATATCAAATTATAAAAAAGGTACAGTTTGCTCAAGTAATCCGGCTGATATTTTTTAAAACCTTCTATCTTTTCCTTGAAATCGATGTATATTAAGAACATATGTTTGATGTTCTTGTTTTTGTCTATGAACATTACTGGGAGGCTGAGGCCTGTCCAGAGCTTCCGCTCCTGGGTCGACGTCTTAGCGCTGCGGGCTTTGAGGGCGACGAAATAGAGCAAGCGCTGCACTGGTTGGAGGGATTAGACGCCGCCTCAAAAAGTGCTGAGCTAATAGATATTGCCCCCAAATCCAAAGTCCTTCCCAAACCCCAATCACAATCTGCTTCTCAGCCTACTTCTCTGGTCTTGGAGCCCTCCGCTAATAGCTTAAGGATCTATTCGCAAGCCGAATTGAATCGTTTGGGTGCAGAGTGCCTGGGATTTCTTCAGTTTTTACAAAGTGCAGGCGTAATGCCCTGCGCGATGAGCGAGATCGTTCTAGAGCGCGCAATGGCCTCCCCAGTGGAAGCCGTGACGTTAGACGATTTCAAGATCATCATTTTGATGGTTTACTGGAGCTTTGGTATCGAGCCGGACATACTTGTGCTCGATGAGTTGTGCGATGACGAGGATAGAGTTTGTCATTGACATGTAGGCGCGGCTGAGTTCTGCGTCCACTGAGCTAAAAAGCGGCGGACGTTAAACTTTACTGTTGGGCAGTGCCCCTCCCTAGTGGGGGGTCATCAATCAGGCGGTATTGATGGATTAGACGACCGCCCCAGAATTAGGGTCATTGGGGTCTATGTCCCCGCCTTTTGCATTGGTTTTAATCAGGTCTTCGCGCTTGATGCCAAGCCACATAGCGAGTGCAGCAGCAACGAACACAGACGAATAAATACCAAACAAAATCCCAATTGTTAAGGCAAGCGCAAAATAGTGAAGCGTTTCTCCGCCAAATAAAAGCATCGACAGGACCATGAGCTGTGTACAGCCGTGTGTGATGATCGTGCGGCTCATGGTGGAGGTGATGGCATTATCGATGATGCTTACTGTCTCAAGTTTGCGCAGGCGTTTGAAATTTTCTCTGATTCGGTCAAAGATCACCACCGACTCGTTGACTGAATAACCCAGCACCGCTAAAACAGCGGCCAAAACGGGTAAAGAAAACTCCCACTGGAAAGCGGCAAAAAAGCCCAGAATAATCACAACATCGTGAAGATTAGCAACGATGCCTGCTACTGCGTATTTCCATTCAAAGCGAATGGCCAGATAAATCATGATACCGACCACCACACAGGCTAAGGCCTTTAAACCGTCAATAGTTAATTCATCTCCTACTTGAGGCCCTACAAACTCACTGCGGCGCAGCACAGCGTTTGCGTCGGCTTCTTTGAGTTTGTCCATGACTTGGGTGCTTTGTTCTCCGGAGGAAACGCCTTTGATTATTGGCATCCTGATGAGCACGTCCTGAGTCGACCCAAAGTTTTGAACTTGAACATCGCGGTAGCCAAGCGTATTGATGCGAGTGCGAAGATCATCCAGATCAACGCTTTGTGCAAAATGAACCTCAACCAATGTACCCCCCGTGAACTCTACCGAGAGGTGTAGCCCTTTGCTAAATAAGAAAAATATAGCGGCTAAAAAGGTGATGAAGGAAACGGCGTTGAAAGCCAACGCATGGCGCATGAAAGGAATGTCGCGGCGGAGTTTGAAAAATTCCATGATCGAATCTCCTTTATTTCAAATCTGTAGAAGCGCTAGGCTGGCTAGGGCTAGGACTAGGACGCCAAACGGTGCCAATGGAGACTTTTTGTAGGCGTTGAACGTGCCCGTACCAAAGGTTAACTAAACCTCTGGAGAAAAAGACTGCGGAGAACATACTGGTCATAATGCCCAAGCAGTGCACCACCGCAAAACCTCTGACGGGGCCAGAGCCAAATGCAAGCAACGCAAGACCAGCAATGAGCGTGGTGACGTTGGAGTCTAATATAGTTGACCATGCGCGCTCATAACCGTTGTTGATCGCAGTTTGCGGGGGCGCGCCGTTTCTCAGCTCCTCTCTTACCCGCTCGTTGATCAATACGTTTGCGTCAATGGCCATACCCAGCACAAGCGCCATAGCCGCCATGCCGGGGAGGGTAAGCGTTGCTTGAAGCATTGACAAAATGGCCACCAGTAACAGCAGGTTAATTGCTAATGCAACACTTGAGAAAACGCCGAAAAGCATGTAATAAATACACATGAAAGCGGCGACAGCCACAAATCCCCAAGTAACACTGTCAAAACCTTTGGCAATATTTTCAGCACCAAGGCTCGGACCGATGGTTCTTTCTTCAATAATCTCCATCGGTGCTGCAAGTGAACCAGCCCTCAATAAAAGTGCTGTATCGTTGGCCTCAACTGTATTCATGTGCCCCGAAATTTGAACCCGTCCTCCACCAATTTCTGAACGAATAACAGGTGCAGTAACGACTTCGCCCTTGCCTTTTTCAAACAGCAAAATAGCCATTCGCTTACCAACGTTCTCCCTCGTTACATCTCTAAATATTCTTGCGCCTTTCGCATCCAGCGTCAGGTGCACTGCAGCTTCTTGCGTTTGATTGTCGAATCCGGGCTGAGCATCCGTTAAATTCTCTCCCGTCAAAAGAACTTGCTTTTTAACAACTACGGCTACACCGCTTCTGTCATTGAAGCGTTCACTGCCAAAGGGGACCAAACCATTGCTTAATTCAGCGCTGCGGGCCTCTGCGCTTTCATCGACCAAACGGACTTCCAATGTGGCTGTTCTGCCTAAAATATCTTTTGCTTTGGCTGTATCTTGTACCCCGGGTAATTGCACAACGATACGGTCTATGCCTTGTTGTTGGATAACCGGTTCAGATACGCCTAGCTCATTGATTCGGTTGTGCAGGGTCGTAATGTTTTGTTTCAGAGCTTGCTCTTGAATTTTTTTAGCCGCTTGCGCAAGCAATGTTGCGTGTAGCTTTAACTCACCATTTTGGGAAACTGCAACTGTCTGTAATTCTGCAAATTGATCTTTAATGAGAGCCGCTGCCAGGTCTAATGTTTCTTTATCTCTAAATGCAATATCTATCGCTTGGCCATCGCGGGAGATCCCGCTGTGTCTGATATTTTTCTCTCTCAATTGGCTTCTAATATCTCCCGCCAAAGAGTCAGCTCTTTTTGTCAACGCTGCGGCCATATCGACTTGAAGCATAAAGTGCACACCACCGCGAAGGTCCAAACCTAAGTACATTGGATAAGCGTGTAAATTTGAGAGCCAAGTGGGGGAGCGAGGAATCAAGTTCAGGGCTACGATGAAGGCGGGATTATCAAGATCACTGTTGATGGTTTTTTGAATCAACTCTTTGGCTCTCAATTGATCTTCCGTGCGTTCAAACCCTACTTTGAGCGAATGACCAACGTCCAAACTAGAAGACGTTGGAGTAAGCGATGCTTTCTTAAGAGCCTCTTGAACCGTAGACTGAACTGCTGCATCGACCGTGAAAATTGATTTGGATGCAGAAATTTGAACAGCCGGCGACTCTCCGAAGAAATTGGGAAGCGTGTACAAGCTACCCACCAAAAGAGCGGCAAGAATAACTATGTATTTCCAAAGGGGATATCGGTTCATATCAATATATTTGAATTAAGTGTGCAACGATCTTTTGAGGGCTCAATTGAGTCCAATAGGCATTCAACTAAGTTCTTCATTGCTTTGGGCAACGAAAATTAAGGCGTGAATCAAAGGTGGACATTTTATTTAAAAGCCTCTTGCACAATAAAGAGTGGGTGAGCCGGTCAAAATACTTGGACCTCACCCCGTTTGAAGTTTTGAAGTGCTTGCTGTTTGAAAGGCCTACCGATTTCTGGGTATGCCCGTTTTGAAGTAAGCAGCAAGCATTGCAGGATTACTTTAGGGAGCCTTTGGGCAGCACTTGGATAACTGCACTTCTTTGCATTTGAACAACAACTCCAGATGCGATCTCCAAACTGAGTTGCTGTTCAGAGAGTTGGGTAACTTTGCCTAATAGGCCGCCAGAGGTTGCTACTTCATCACCCTTAGCAAGAGAGTCCAGCATTGTCTTGTGTTCTTTTTGGCGCTTCATTTGAGGACGAATCATTACAAAGTACAGAACAACGAACATCAATAGCAAAGGCAACATGCTCATCAATGAGGAGCTTAAATCGCCCCCAGCAGGTGCGGCAGCGGGAGCAGTTTGGGCATAGGCGGAAGAAATTAACACAGCGAACTCCTAATGTGGCTTTGTAGGCCTGAATGTAGACAAAAACAATTGGGGTTCTGACAAAGGTACGACCCAGCCAGCCCTTTGAGAGCAAACCCTAGATTGTAAGCTTGACTGAGTGGAAATTTAAACGCCGTGTTTTACGCAATAGGTATCAAATGTTTGCCAACAATCCCGGCAAGCTCGAACATGGTGACTGAGTCCTTGCCAAAAATTTCCCTTAATTTGCCATCGGCAAGAATATTTCGCTTGTTGGCTGGATCTTGAAGGTTATTAGCCTTAATGTAATCCCAGAGTTTTTTGATGACCTCTGTTCTCGGGACGGCTTCAGGGCCAATCACTGCGGCCAATGCCTGGCTTGGAGCAGACCCCGGGGCGCTGACTTTACGAGGAGTCTTGGCTTTTACTGTTTTGGTCGACGCTTTGACTTTTGCCCCTTTTGCGGATTTTCCAGTAGTTTTGGCCTGTGCGCCGCCAGCCGTTACGCGTTGTGCACTCGTCTTTCTTGGGGGATATTTGCTGTTACGTGGTTCAAAGGCAAAGCTTACTTTGCCCGCCTCCGGATCCCAGGCTAGGTACGCTTTAAAAGATCTTCTGGTTCTCATGGACACAAACTTATCTAAGAGATCTGTTTTACCAGTGGTCAATAATTTGCGGAACTGATCCAAGTCGATCGGTTGTTGGAGGACTATCTTGCCACTCTTAAAGTCACAACTCGGCGTGGGTTGCTCAAGGGTCGGAACGCTTTTGGAGCAAACATAATTGCTGCCTCGCTCAAACACAGCAGAACTGCACTTGGGGCAAGCGCCTAGTGATTCAAATCCTTCAAAACTGACTATCTCACCGGTTTCGGCATTCTTATCTTCACCAAAATCAAATTCCAACTTCCAATTCTTTTCTTCTTCGTTGAATTTCAAAGCAATTTCTGCGGTGAAAGGCCAGCCCGCTTTTGAGCGAAAACCTTCCAGCGGACCAATTTTCTTGTTTTCAAGGAACAGCTCAACCTCGCTTGCCTCAAAAGTACGTCCGCCTGGGGTTTTGCCAAACGAAAAACCGCATCCTTCAGCGTCGCCCGTTTTGCCGCAACAACTATACCTTCTGTAGTTCTCCTTGACTACTCCTCCGCAATTGGGGCAGGGCGTCTCCAGGGTGGCGTAGTCTCCCGGGATCGTGTCTCGGTCGTATTCCTTGGCCTTTTTGACAATGTGCTGAGTCATCTCAGCAATTTCTTTCATGAAATGATCTCGAGAGAGTTTGCCTTGCTCAATTAAGGCTAATTTATGCTCCCATTCACCCGTGAGCGTTGGGTGAGATAACTCCTCAACGCCGAGACCTCTTAGTAGTGTCATAAGTTGAAAGGACTTTGCGGTCGGTATTAGTTCACGAGCATCCCGGATAATATATTTCTCATTCAACAAGCCCTCAATAATGGCTGCGCGTGTGGCCGGGGTGCCAAGGCCTTTTTCCATCATAGCCTCACGAAGATCCTCATCTTCTACCAATTTTCCTGCTCCCTCCATAGCACCTAAAAGTGTTGCTTCTGTGTACCGAGCTGGTGGCCTCGTTTTGAGGGGCTTCGGCTCGATACTTTCAACCGACGGTTTCTCATTGGGTTGGAGTACGACCAGGCCAGCTTCTTTGTCGTCTTCGTCTTGAGCTTCTTTTCCGAAAATGGCTTGCCATCCAGGGTTGACTAAAATTTTGCCCTCGGTTTTAAAGTGATGAACAACTCCGTCGTGTTCAACCTTACTGATACGTGTGGTAATCAAAAACTCAGCTGGCGGATAAAAAGCACCTAAGAACCTGCGTACTACGAGGTCATAGAGCTTTTGCTCAGCCTCTGAGAGGCCGCTTGGTGCTTCTAGTGTGGGAATAATCGCAAAGTGATCGCTGACCTTTGCGTTGTCAAAAACCTTTTTTGAAGGTTTGATGTATTTTTTGTCAATTGCAATTTTGGCAAAAGGGGCCAAATGCTTCATCGAGCTACTGGCGATCATCTCAAACGTTGAGTGCACAGTTGCTAAATAGTCTTCAGGAAGGTGTCTGGAGTCTGTCCTTGGGTAGGTCAATGCCTTGTGCCTCTCATAAAGGCTTTGTGCAAGTGCAAGTGTTGTTTTAGCAGAAAAGCCAAAGCGCCCATTGGCCTCTCGTTGCAGAGAGGTCAAATCGAAAAGCCCTGGACTACCTTTGTTGGACGGAGAGCTTTCCTCGGTAACCGTTGCGGTCTTGCCTTGCAAATGAGATGAAATATTGAGCGCAGCGGCCTCGGTCCAGACCCGGTCCGCTTTTTTCTCAGAGTCGAGCTCATCCTTCTTGTGCTCAGGAGAAAACCATTTGCCGTTATAAGAGCCGGCCTTGGCTTTGAAGGTGGCGTGGATCTCCCAAAAGTCACGACTCACAAATTTTCTAATGAGCTCTTCACGTTCCACGACAACGCTTAGCGTTGGGGTTTGCACGCGACCCACGGTAGTTAAGAAGAATCCGCCGTCCCTGGAGTTAAAGGCAGTAAAGGCTCTTGTGCCGTTGATGCCGACCAACCAATCTGCTTCCGAGCGACAGCGGGCAGCGTCTGCGAGTCCTTGCATTTGCTGGTTGGTTCTCAATTTGTCAAAGCCGTCCCGGATGGCTTGTGGCGTCATGCTTTGAAGCCAAAGACGAGAAACTGTTTTGTCCAGGGCTTTTTTGCCCCCTGCAAACTGTTCAATTAAACGAAAAATCAACTCTCCTTCTCTTCCCGCGTCACATGCGTTCACGAGGTTTGAGATGTCTTTGCGCTTGGCTAGTTTGACGACAGCGTTCAGTCGCGATTTTGTTTTCTCAACTGGCTTTAAATCAAAATAGGGCGGTATGACGGGTAAATTAGCAAAACTCCACTTGCCGCGTTTGACTTCAAAATCCTCGGGCGCTTGGATTTCCAGTAAGTGACCTACAGCGCTGGTAACGACGTATCGCTCGTTTTCAAAGTGATCATCATGCTTTTCAAATTTGCCAGATTGCGGCGTTAAAGCTTTGACAATGTCTTGAGCAACAGAGGGCTTTTCGGCAATAACCAAAGTCTTACTCATTCGTATATTTTCCTCAAATTGAAATTCAGGTTTAGCGATCTAAAAAGGTTTTAAGGCCTAATGTTGATCCTACAATGCGAGATTATTGCTCGCAATTGTGTAAATTTGTGCATGTCTAATCTTAACGAGTTTTTATGGTGATCAAAAAAGAGGCGGGAAAATTGTCAGGTCGGCGCATCCAAGTCAGGCGCTCAGGCGTTCATGGCAAGGGAGTTTTTGCCGCTCAAGACATACCCAAAGGTGAACATATCATTCAATATGTCGGTGAAATTATTACCTGGAAGACCGCTGAGCGCAGGCATCCTCACAACCCTAAAGATCCAAATCACACATTCTATTTTCACATCAACGACAAGCACGTGATCGACGCACTGCACGGTGGAAACTCGTCGCGCTGGATCAACCATTCGTGTTCTCCTAACTGCGAAGCCGATGAAATTGGTGAAGAAGTGTTTATCAAGTCAATCAAAAAAATAAAGGCCGGCGACGAGCTCACCTACGATTACGGTTTGACAATTGATGAGCCCTACACGGCAAAGCTTAAAGCTCAGTATCCGTGTTGGTGTGGTGCCAAGCATTGCCGCGGCACTCTGCTCTCGCCCAAATCCAAAAAATAAAAGAGCCCTTGATGGATTGGCCATTAACTGAACTTTGCGCAGCTATAGCGTCTAAAATTCCAGGCTTCAGCGCAGAGGTCTTACCCAGCATTGACTCGACCAACAGTGAATTGATGCGGCGCTCGAAGAATGGTTTTTTAGAACCCTTGCTGTTGATTGCTGAAGAACAAACCGCAGGCAAAGGCCGTCTCGGAAGAGTTTGGTTTGCCAATCCAGGTGACTGCCTTACATTTTCGATTGGGCTAAACCTATCCATTCAAGACTGGAGTGGATTTTCGCTCGCGGTGGGTTTGGGTATATTGCAGGCGCTAGATCCACACCAACACTACGGCGTTGGACTGAAGTGGCCCAACGATCTTTGGCTAGGTCTGGGAGACCCTCACACCGCGCGCAAACTAGGTGGGATATTGATTGAATCTGCCGTGTCAACAGCGCCTAGCGGTGCGGTCCCGCACTCGCGTTACTGCGTCATTGGAGTGGGGATCAATTTAGTGGCACCCCAGGGGGTGGATTTAAAAAGAGCTGCTGCGGGGTGGTGCGATGTTGATCCCAAAAGTCGTCCAGGTTCTGTCTTGTTGAGCGCAGTATCTGGGATTATTAAAGGTGTGATGCGCTTTCAAGAGCGAGGTTTTTCTTCTTTTAAAAACGAGTATTCAGCCTATGACATACTTTTTAATCAACAAGTTTCTATGAGTAACGGGGTTGTTGGGCGAGCATGTGGTGTCAATTCGCGCGGCGAGTTGCTTATTCAAACGAGCGCGGGTGTTGTACCGGTCATAAGCGATGAGGTTAGTTTGGTCGAGTTGGGTGGTTTTGAGTCTGATTTGAAGTTACGTCCAGATAGCGAATGAAAAAATCAAGATATTTTTGGCCCCTTTTTTGGATTGCAGTCAACTTGGTGATTTGGAGCTGGGCTAGTGGGTTTTTGCAAGAACAAATTTGGACTCATAAACCCGCTCAACAGCCCCTGCGTGCGCTTGAGGAATTAAATCCGGATTCGGTGCGGCTCATGCAGGATGCTGGCGCTGGAGCTGCGCGAGGCATCTCTACCCCCAATCAATAATTACTCAGGCCGATTTCTGGTGACAAGTGCTAAGGCTTTTCTAAGGGATGCCTTTGGGTTGGGTGAGCTCTTGTGTATACACCTCTAGCGCAAGCTCAGTGACAGTTGCCACCTCATCGCCTACTTCGGAATGAAATTCTTGCTCCGTGGTGCGAATGGCTCGCTCGAATGCTTTTAGCCAACTAAGTCCGATGTCTGTGAACCGAATGATTTTGGCGCGCGTGTCCCGAGGATCATCTGTGCGCTCCACGAGTCCCCAAGCTGCGCATTGATTGACCAACTCGCCCATGCCCTGCTTGGTGACGCCAGCACTTTGGGCTAAATCGGTTAACCGAGAGCCTTCGAGTGCCAGGTGACGGGTTATGTGAATATGTGCTGCGCTAATTTTGTGTCGAGCCGCCAAATTAGAAAGCGCTAGCGGCACGTCCGTATCATGAGACATGAGATGCAAGACACGCTCATCAAAGCGGCGCATTGCCTCTCCTAGTAACCTGCCTAAATGGACTTGGCGCCAATCATGATGAGTGGGAAGTTGCTTCATAATCGATATAGTAAAGTAAATTGACTAAAAATTCGTTGATTGAAGTGTATAAATTGAGATAAAGTACTGCCTAGGCATCCAGTCTGTTGAAATATACAGCACTGAGTGATTTCACCAAATACGTCTACAACTAAAAGGAAGCATCATGGAATCAGCAACAAAGGGCGCAGCTCCAACTGGAGAAAAAGGCAAGGCATTACAGGCTGCATTGGCTCAAATTGAAAAGCAATTTGGTAAAGGGACCATCATGCGTCTGGGCGAAGGTGAGGTGATTGAGGATATTCAAGTCGTCTCCACGGGCTCCCTTGGTTTGGATGTGGCCCTTGGTGTGGGGGGTCTGCCCCGAGGACGAGTGATTGAAATCTATGGACCAGAGTCATCGGGCAAAACAACATTGACCTTGCAAGTCATCGCGGAGATGCAAAGACAAGCGGGTACTTGTGCATTCGTGGATGCAGAGCATGCCCTGGATGTACAGTATGCTCAAAAGTTGGGTGTTAATTTGCAAGAATTATTGATCAGTCAGCCTGATACGGGCGAGCAAGCGCTCGAGATTGTGGATAGCTTGGTGCGTTCAGGGGCAGTAGATTTAGTTGTGGTTGACTCCGTAGCTGCTTTGACCCCGCGTGCAGAAATTGAAGGCGAGATGGGGGATTCATTGCCAGGTTTGCAAGCGCGTTTGATGAGTCAAGCACTTAGAAAGCTCACGGCCAGTATTAAAAAGACCAATTGCACTGTTATTTTCATCAATCAAATTCGTATGAAAATCGGTGTGATGTTCGGTAGTCCAGAAACGACAACGGGTGGAAATGCATTGAAATTTTATGCCTCAGTCCGCTTAGATATCAGGCGCACCGGTACGATCAAGCGCGGAGAAGATGCAGTTGGTAACGAAACAAAAGTGAAGGTTGTAAAAAATAAAGTCGCACCTCCTTTTAAAACAGCGGAGTTTGATATTTTGTTTGGCGAGGGCATTAGTCGTCACGGCGAGATTATCGATTTGGGTGTGGCCGCACGGATTGTTGAAAAATCAGGCGCCTGGTATGCCTATAACGGCGAAAAAATTGGACAAGGGCGAGATAACGCGCGCGAATTCCTACGTGAAAATCCAGAGCTCGCATTTGAGATCGAAAACAAGGTCAGGGAGTCCTTGGGCGTGCCCCTCTTGTTGGAACCAGTAACTGGATTTGGTGAGCAAGACGAATCCGATGACGTAGCAACCCCGCACGCCAAGGAAGTTCGAGAGCCCAAGGGTCGCGCTGCCAAAGCAAAAGCTGCAAAAGAAGCGGCTGATGCGCTAGCCAGTGCAAGCGCTAAAGACGAAGAAGTCTTAGACGCCTAACCGCCCCTCTTTTTGATGCAAGTCTCAAACCGCAACAGGGAGCAACGTTAATGGGTCCGTCTTTAAAAGGGCGGGCCCTTCGTTTGCTCTCAAACCGCGAGCACTCAAGGCTCGAATTAGCCCAAAAACTCAAGTCGCATGCTCAAAGTGAAGAGGAGTTGGCGCAGACACTGGAGTGGTTACAGACAAAAGGCTTCATTAATGAACAGCGTGTACTCGAGTCCGTGGTTTATAGGCGATCTCCTAAACTAGGCTACGCAAGAATCGCGCGTGAATTACAGGACAAAGGCCTGGCCGCGCCAGCTGTCGCCCAAGCCGTAAAAGAGCTGAAGGAAACAGAGGCAGAGCGGGCAAAAATGGTGTGGTTGAAAAAATTTAAAACACCCGCGCTTGACGCAGGCGACAAAGCAAAGCAGATGCGGTTTTTGATGTCGCGGGGTTTTGCGCCGTCTGTAGTCATTCAAGTATTGAGCGCAGTGGCAAAAAAACACAATCAGGGAACGGATTTAATTGTCGACGCGGATGATGAATTTGCAGGGATGACGGGAGATTTTGAGGTCAATTAATCTCGTCAATCAAGACTGAACGTTTAGCATGAGTCTTAAATTTTGAACCGCAGCACCGCTAGCGCCCTTGCCAAGGTTGTCAAATTGAGCAAAAAGAACAGCTTGGTGTTTATCCGTGTTTGCGAATACATGAATCGCCATTCGATCAGAGCCAACGAGTGCAGTTGCACTTAACTTGGTAGTTGGATTACCCCAGTGAACACTGATCACGGGCTCGCTTGGAGAGCAAACCTTTGAGTAATGTTCTTGCAACACATCATATATATCTTGTGGACTTGTTGATGGTTTTAAGTAGTCCAGGTGCAAGGGGAGTTGAACCAGCATCCCCTGAGGAAAGCTTGCCACACTTGGCACGAAAATGGGGTCTCTTTCAAGCCCTGCGTACTTCATAATTTCCGGCATATGCTTGTGTGTAAGTCCAAGTGCATAGGCCTCAAATCGAGCAGTGGGGGAGGACTCAAACTCCTCAATCATGGCGCGTCCACCACCTGAATAGCCGCTTACACTGGGTAAGCAAAGAGGGGAGTTAGGTGCTAATAAACCACCCTTAACCAGCGGGCGAATAAGCGCAATAGCCCCGCTTGCATAGCACCCTGGGTTGGATACCTTCGTACTTTGGCGGATCAAGTTTGCTTGATCAGGACTTAATTCTGCAAAACCGTAGGTCCAGTCTGGATGCGTTCTGTAAGCCGTAGACGCATCCAGCACTTTAGGTTTATGTCCGTTGAGCGAGTCGATCAACCCCACAGATTCAATAGATGCTTCGTCGTGTAAACAAAGGATAACTAAATCTACATCTTGAATGATCTTTTGTTTGGCTGAATTGTCCTTGCGCAGTTCGGGCGCAATCGAGATAACTTCGACTTCGGACATCGATTTCAGTCTGTCCCGAATCTGTAGGCCAGTGGTGCCTGCTTCCCCATCGATAAATATTTTGAACATTTTAGTGATCGCTTTCTAAAGTAGCACTTTTTGTCGCTTTACGAGGAAGTGGTGGCCAAAAAAAACATAAAAACTGAGGTAGATCAAAGAATTGTGCGCCGCACCATGATACATTTCAACACGGCAAAGTCTCGGTGCGGGGTTATTATCGCCCCGCGATGACCGGTCATTAACATTGATTTAACACTATTATGAAGATACATGAGTACCAAGGCAAGGAAATCCTGCGTAACTTTGGCGTTCCCGTTCCCCGTGGAATCCCGGCTTTTACTGTTCAAGAGGCTGTAGAGGCGGCACAAAAACTCGGTGGACCGGTTTGGGTTGTCAAAGCTCAAATTCATGCGGGAGGCCGGGGTAAGGGCGGAGGCGTGAAGTTAGCGCGCTCCATCGATGAGGTTAAGAAACTGGCCGGTGAGATTTTGGGGATGCAACTCATTACCCATCAAACAGGTCCCTTGGGACAAAAAGTACGTCGCCTGCTCATTGAAGACGGTGCAGACATTAAAAAAGAATATTACGTATCTTTAGTCACAGACCGTGCCTCACAAAAAGTGGCTTTAATGGCCTCCTCAGAGGGTGGAATGGATATTGAAGAAGTGGCTCACAGTACTCCAGAGAAAATTGTAAAAGTTTTTATTGACCCTATGGTTGGGTTAACGAATGAACAAGCCAATTCTGTTGCAAAAAGCATCGGCGTACCTGCGGGTTCCACCGAACAAGCAGTAGATGTGTTCAAAAAGTTGTACGCTTGCTATCAAGAGACAGATTCTTCTTTGGCTGAGATCAACCCATTGATTCTTGAGGGCAACGGAGGAATTAAGGCGTTAGACGCTAAATTCAACTTTGATCCTAATGCCTTGTTCCGTCACCCTGAAATCGTCGCCTACAGAGACTTGGATGAGGAAGACCCAGCCGAGATTGAAGCTTCTAAATTTGACTTGGCCTACATTAGTTTAGACGGCAACATTGGTTGTTTGGTAAACGGTGCAGGTCTTGCCATGGCAACCATGGATACCATCAAACTGTTTGGCGCTGAGCCAGCGAACTTCCTTGACGTGGGAGGCGGAGCAACGCCTGAGAAAGTCACCGAGGCATTTAAGATCATGTTAAAGAATCCAAAGGTCAAAGCCATTTTGGTCAATATCTTTGGCGGAATTATGAAGTGTGACACCATCGCTAATGGCGTGATTACGGCTTGTAAGGCTGTGAACTTGAGTGTTCCACTTGTGGTTCGCATGAAAGGCACAAACGAAGATTTGGGCAAAAAAATGTTAGCTGATTCAGGACTTCCCATCATCAGCGCTGACACGATGGCAGAAGCGGCTCAAAAGGTCGTGGCCGCATTGAACTGACCCAAAGGAAAATTAGCATGTCTATTTATATCAATAAAAATACAAAAGTTATTACACAAGGTATTACAGGTAAGACGGGTCAGTTTCACACAGAGAAATGCCAAGAATACGCCAACGGTAAGAATTGTTTTGTTGCGGGTGTCAATCCCAAAAAAGCGGGCGAATCTATCTTTAATATTCCAATCTTTGCGACTGTTAAAGAGGCTGCTCATCAAACAGGTGCAACCGTATCAGTTATCTACGTGCCCCCAGCCGGTGCTGCAGCCGCAATTTGGGAAGCCGTAGAAGCGGATCTTGATTTTGCGATCTGTATTACCGAAGGCATCCCAGTGCGCGATATGTTGGAGGTGCGAAATAAAATGAAGGCTAAAGAGGCCGCTGGCGGTAAAAGAACTCTGCTCCTTGGTCCTAACTGCCCCGGTTTGATCACGCCTGATGAAATCAAAATTGGGATCATGCCAGGACACATTCACCGAAAAGGGCGAATCGGCGTTGTATCTCGCTCCGGAACTTTGACGTACGAGGCTGTAGCACAACTGACTGAGATTGGACTTGGACAGTCTAGCGCTGTGGGTATTGGTGGTGACCCCATCAACGGTCTCAAGCATATTGATGTGATGAAGGCTTTTAACGACGATCCAGATACGGATGCGGTCATTATGATTGGTGAAATCGGTGGGCCTGACGAGGCTGAGGCAGCTCGTTGGTGCAAAGCGAATATGAAAAAACCAATTGTTGGGTTCATCGCAGGCGTTACTGCACCAGCCGGCAAGCGCATGGGTCACGCAGGCGCTCTGATCTCTGGTGGTGAGGATACGGCAGATGCAAAGCTCCAAATTATGGAAGAGTGCGGATTTAAAGTCACACGCAATCCCTCTGAAATGGCAAAACTCTTAAAAGCAATGATTTAAAAAACTCAAGCGCTAGTTCCCACTTTTAGGGAACTAGGGCTAGAGTAGTCAGAGTTTTTAACGATCTTTAATTCAGATATGAAACAAGCCACCTCTTTATCCTCTAGCCAGCGTGGCTTCACTCTGATACAAGTCATGCTGATCCTAGGTTTACTGGGCGTGGTGTTGACAGTTGCGACCTCCGCTTATCTCAAGCACCAATCAAAACACTACGTTAAGGAAGCATTGGTTGAGGCCGGTCAAGCCAGGCAAGTTGTAGCAGAAAACGCGAAATCGGACGCAGCAGAAACAACCAAAGATTGGGCCAAGGGCTATGCAAAGAAGACGGGTGAGAACCACGCCTGGACAGTTTACGTAGATCCAATAAGCGCGGCTGTAGTTGTCACCCTCTGGTTGTCTAAGGATCCGCAAACACTGCTTTGGGTTCCATTAAAGGACGGCTCAACTCAAGCTGAATCAGGGTCTGTGTCGCTTGGACAAATGAGTGAGGGCGGTCTGAACTGGGTGTGTGTTCTCAAGGATGAGAGCATGCCTGACGTATCTAAACTCTTCGCTCCGCTATCTGCCACAGTTCCTAAGGCAGACTTTAGTGGGGATTTGGTTACGAGTGATTGTCGATAGTACTGCAGCCTCTTGAAAATCCGCGCCTTAGCCTTAAGCGCTCACGGCTACAAAGTGGCCTGATTTACCGCCCAGTTTCTCAGCCAAATGAATGTTATCCATTCTCATACCGCGGTCAACGGCCTTACACATATCGTAAATTGTTAAAAGCGCTACTTGAACGGCGGTCAGCGCCTCCATCTCAACCCCCGTTGGTCCAGTCGTCTCTGCAGTCGCGGTGCAGGTGATTTGAGAGGATTGCGGTTTGGTTTCAAAGGATACACTGACATGTGTTAGCGCAATCGGATGACACAGTGGAATTAAATCACTCGTACGCTTTGAGGCCTGGATGCCTGCAATACGTGCGATTCCCAGTACATCACCTTTTTTGGCGTTTCCGTTTAAGATCATCTCAAAAGTAGACGCGCTCATGGTTACCGTACCTTTGGCAACTGCTCTTCGGTGAGTATGCGCTTTACTGCTCACATCCACCATATGAGCGTCGCCTTGAGAGTTGAAATGCGTTAAAGACATGATTGGAACTTTATAAATTATTTTCGGGTAATATCCAAGCAAGATGAATAAACTCAACTCAAGTGCTTGCAAGAAACCCTGGACCTTTAAACAAAGCATAGTGCTAACTTGTGTTGGCACTACTCTCCTCCTTAGCAGTGTAACTCTCAACGCTCAATATGCATCGGGACGGCTTCCAAGTTTAGGGGAGAACACGGAGATGACTTTGGGGCAGGAGCTCAAAATAGGACAGTCCGTTGTGCGAGAAATAGTGCACGACCCTGACTATGTTGATGATCCGGTATTGGTTGAATACGTGGATACCATTTGGCGCACTTTAAGGGAGACCTCCTTAAATAAAGGTTACTTAAATCAAGAGCTGAGTGAGCGATTTGCTTGGGAGGTACTGCTCATTAGGGACAAGTCGGTTAACGCATTTGCCCTGCCGGGCGGCTTTATGGGGGTGCATTTAGGTTTGATCTCGATCGTCTCTAACCGAGATGAGCTCGCCTCAGTTTTGGGGCATGAGTTGAGCCATATTTCTCAAAGGCACATCGCGCGCATGATGTCCAAACAAGGTCAGCAAACGCCTCTGTTTTTAGGGACCATGTTGCTGGGACTGATCGCAGCAAGTAGGAGCCCAAACGCTGCCGGGGCGCTGATTATGGGGGGTCAAGCAGGTGCAATGCAAACGCAGCTAAACTTCTCAAGAGACATGGAACGCGAGGCAGACCGGGTAGGTTTCTCGGTGATGGAGCAAGCCGGGTACGACCCCGTTGGCTTTGTGACGATGTTCCAAAAACTTGAGCAAGCCTCAAGACTCAACGACAACGGAGGGTTCCCTTACTTACGAAGTCACCCACTGACAAGTGAGCGTATTGCGGATATGCAAGGACGTATGCCTGTAAATAGTCTTTTCCAGCCTAAGACTATGTCCTTGGAGCACGCCATGATCTCTGCGCGTGCAAAAGTTTTGGTGAATCCCGAGCCCGATGAGCAACATTTTTTCAGCGCGCAAGCCAACACGTCAAACTCAAACGGACTCAGCAATATAAATGCGTTAAAGAGTAACGCCCCTCTTTGGCTATCGACCTTATATGCAGCAACGCTTGCTGAGATTCATATGAAAAACTGGGCGCTTGCAGAAAAACATTTGCAAGAGTTGGCACCGTTGGTTGTGAAAGACATGGCTGCGCAAAAGTTGTTAATCTTTTTGAAGGCTGAGTATGCGGCTGCAAAGGGCAATCCAAGTGAAGCAGCAACGCTGATCCAGACATTGCCAAAGTCGCGAGCCCAAATCTTGATGCTCAGTCAATACCGAAACGCAACGCACACCGTCAGTGAAGCCAAACTGGTTACGGATAGCTTGCAACTTTGGTTGGCACAGCACCCTGCAGATTCGTTGGCATGGGAGCTTATGTCTGCGGCGCTGCTCGCAAGTGGCAATACCATTGGGGGGATTCGCGCTGACGCCGAGGCCCAGGCCGCGCACTGGGACTTTGCCTCCGCAGTAGACCGCTTAAAAGCAGCCCAAGATCTGACGCGTCAAATGGCTCGTCAAAACGGGCTCGATCCAACAGCGCAGTTTGAAGCATCCATCGTTGATGTGAGATTAAGAAATCTAGAGGCTGCGCGCAAGGAACAAGCGCTCGAGCGCTGAATCAATAATAATGCCGAGGCAAGAATATAAAATAGATCCTATTAGCGCGTTACCAAAACCGATCACTTCAAAGCCTTCTAAGAAGGATGAGGCCATCAAAAATACAAACGCATTGATGACAAATAAGAAAAGACCCATTGATAAAATGGTCACGGGTAGGGTCAGAATTAATAACACAGGACGCACTACTAAATTAAGAAGTCCGATCACCAAAGAGGCCACTAAAGCAGAGCTAAACCCATTGACAATAATACCCTGATCAAAGCGTGAGAGTGCTAGAAGCGCTGCAGCGCTGAGAAACCATTTAATAAAAATTTTGATCATGCGTTGATAGTAGCTTAAATTCAATGAGTTGCAACTCCCCCCAGAAACGAATAAATGAGGTCTATTTAACTGGCAAGCTGAGGTAACTGGACTAAAACGCTATCATCCCACCCTAATCATGAGCGCTATACACATTACAGACATCGAGGCCGCTATTAATTACTGGAGAGATCTAACACCTTCTCTAGACGGCGTGACATTATCCAAAGAACTCCGCTCGTTGGCCAAAGTTTATGCACTGATGGTTTACTTTAAAGAGGAGGAAGTAGCGGTAAAGGGGTTTCCCGAGCAAGCCTATCAAGCTTGGATGGCTTGGTATGACAGCACACCCGATACGCCTTGCATCGCCATTTGCTCGACTAGCCAGGGAGACCCGATCTGCAAAGGCTGCGGACGAACCTTTGAGGAGGTTCAAAAATGGACAGAATTACCTGCTCCGCAAAAGAGAATGGTTTGGAAAAGAATTACCCAAGAGGGTACGGCGTGGCGTTTTAACCGCTACGCCGAGAGAGCCACTGAATCGGACACTCGGGGCTAGTGATCCCAAAGGGGGTTTGCGAGCAAAGCTCGCAATACCTGTGCTTACGCTTTAAATCTTAAGGGCCAATGATTCCGCTAAACCCGTGTACTGGGCAGGCGTCAGCTGCAAGAGTCGCTCTTTTTCGGCGCTGGGAATTTTGAGACTTTGAATTAAGGGGTGTAGATCCGAGGGGCCAATCACCTTGCCCCTTGTGGCTTCCTTGAGTTGTTCGTACGCCCCCTCAAGTCCAAAACGACGCATCACCGTTTGAATGGGCTCTGCGAGCACCTCCCAAGCGTTGTCCAAGTCCTTGGCAATAGCCTCTGGATTAACCTCAAGTTTAGATTGCCCTGCCAGCAGCGATTGGTAAGCAAGCACTGCATACCCGATCGCCACCCCCATGTTGCGAAGGACGGTGGAGTCGGTTAGATCACGTTGCCAACGGCTGATGGGGAGTTTTGCGCTTAAATGGTTGAGCAAAGCGTTGGACAAACCCAAGTTGCCCTCGGCATTTTCAAAATCGATCGGGTTCACTTTGTGGGGCATGGTTGATGAGCCAATCTCTCCTGCCTTTAACTTTTGTTTAAAGTAGCCCAGGGAAACGTACCCCCAAACATCCCTAGACCAATCAATCAAAATGGTATTGGTTCTGGCAACAGCATCAAACAACTCAGCCATGTAATCGTGTGGCTCGATTTGAATGGTGTAGTCTTGCTGATGAAGTCCCAGTCCAAAGAAAGCTAAATCATTGTCGTGATGGACGGGAGACTCGATAACGCGTTTACTAAACCCGTGCCAATCAAAATCAGGCCAAGCTACCATGTGAGCGTTGTAATTACCCACTGCCCCGTTCATTTTTGCCATGATTTGCACTTGTGCAATCTTCGCTTTAGATTTTGTAATGCGCGAGACAACGTTAGCTATTTCTTTGCCAACTGTGGTCGGGCTGGCGGTCTGTCCGTGCGTGCGACTCAACATGGGAAGGCCTGCGAGGCGGTGTGCCATCTCGCTTAGTTGTGCAATCAATTGGTCCAAATATTTTAAGATGACCTCATCTCTTAGTGTACGAAGCTGCAGTGCGTGGCTGGTGTTGTTGATGTCCTCACTGGTACAGGCAAAGTGGATGAATTCAATCGCATTGGTGAGCTCATCACGAACGCTGGCACTCAGATCGGATCGCTGGCATTGATTCTTAAGCCAATACTCCACTGCTTTGACATCATGATTCGTTGTCTTCTCGATCTCTTTAATGGCTAAGGCATCAGAAGCACTGAACCCCTTCGCCCAATTTCGCATTTGAATTCTGGCCTCTTTGCTAAGGGGCCTAAATTCAGGCATGCCGGCATCACTTAAGGCTATGAACCAAGTAATTTCAACTTGAACGCGGCATCTAAAAAACCCCTCTTCACTCATCAGCGGGCGCACGCTCGCTAACTTAGTGTGATAGCGCCCGTCAAGGGGAGATAAAGCAGAGATAGAGTGTTGTGTCATCCTTAGATTTTAGGGCCAGGAGGGGCGGGTTGTTGTTTTCTCGCAAGACGAAAGGACTAAAATAAAGGTAGTACTTTAGAACGATAAAAGATGAAACTCATTGGAACGATATCAAGCCCCTATGTGCGCAAAGTGCGCATCGTTATGGCCGAGAAAAAACTTGATTATGAATTCATGATCGACGATGTTTGGTCAAGCGATACAGCTATTCAGTCCTCTAATCCCCTAGGCAAAGTGCCTTGTCTGGTGATGGAGGGGGGTGAGGCTTTGTTTGACTCTCGAGTGATTGTGGAGTACCTGGACACTTTGTCCCCAGTTGGTAAGCTGATACCGCCTTCTGGGCGTGAGCGGGCAGAAGTCAAAACTTGGGAAGCCTTGTCGGATGGGCTGCTAGATGCAAGTATTTTGGCCAGGCTTGAGGAGCACTGGGCAGGTCGAACCGAGGCGCAGCGTTCTAAGGCCTGGATTGATCGTCAATTGGACAAGGTGAGTGCTTGTCTGAACTCATTCAGCTCCGCTTTGGGGGACAAGCCTTTTTGTGTTGGCAATCATTTGAGTTTGGCCGATATTTCGGTGGGTTGTGCTTTGGGTTACCTTGACTTTAGATTTCCAAAGATTAATTGGCGTGATAGTCATCCCAACTTGGGCCCTTACTTTGAAAAACTAAGGCTCAGACAAAGTTTTATAGATACAGCCCCCTGAGAAGCGTCAGAGTAAGGTCAAAGGGCCTGACAAATACACTTGTCACCATAATTCAATTATTTCTAGGATTGGGGGGCGCTTGAGCGAGCCTTAATCCACTTGAATATAGCGCCAATCCCAGGAATCTTTTCATAAATCTCCTCCGCTGGATCCCAGTAATCGCGGTGAGAAGTGATTTTGATAAGACCTTCTTGGTTGCGTGTCAAAAGAAGATGTGTACTCCCTTTGACCTTGAATGTGGACTTGGGGGATGACTTTAATGAAAATAAAAAGTCCCAACACATAAAGGCTTGATGAGCGTCAAAGAGTTGGTGGGTAATCACGAACCTAGGTTGCTCCAAGGTATCAAACATATGCTGAAAAATCTGTTGAATAGCCTGGCAACCTACAACAGAATTAAAGGGGTCTTTGAAGGTGGCATCACTTGCATAAAATTTGTTCAATTGGTTGAGACCATTGGGCGTGAGTTCCTCAAAGTACCGAGAAAGCTCTTGAATAAATGAGTCAGCGAATTGGTTCAATGTTTTAGAGTCCGGTAAATCTACTAACGATGGGGAAATAAATTTTGTAGGGAAGTAATCTCAATAGTTTTAAAAAACGAGAGAATCTTTTGGGAAAGTGAATCTCAAATTCACCCCGTCCATATCCAGAAATTATTTCCTGTGCCGCGGTGTCAGCAGAAATTAATGCCGGCATATGAAATGTATTTTGCGCTGTAAGCCCCGTCGCTACAAATCCCGGGTTGACAACGCTTACCCCTATTCCCAAAGGGTGTAGATCTAAATAGAGAACTTCTGCTAAATGAATTAAGGCAGCTTTGGTCGGGCCGTATGCCAAGCTTTTCGGCAGACCTGAGTAGCCAGCCACACTGGATATGAGGCTGATATGTCCCTTACCTTGTGCCGTTATGGTGGGCAAACAAGCACCCAGTAAATTAAGCGCTCCCAGATAATTAATTTCAAAATGTTTGCGAGCCTCCTCTAGGTTGAAATCTTGTGCACGCATCGGACTGTAGTGTCCGGCGCAATAAACAATTAAATCGATTGATCGATCCTTTGACAAATTTTTATAAGCATGCTCAAGTAAAAAGGGCTGAGTGACGTCTAAGGCATAGGCCTGGGTGTTGGAGTGAGCCGCGACATAGTCTTTCAATAGGCCCTCATTTCGAGCTGATACGCTGACGTAAGCACCCAGTGCGTGTAGTTGTTGAGCCAGTGAGAGTCCGATACCGCTAGAGGCACCGATGATCCATGCGTGTTTGTTGCGCCAGTCTTTGATGGTAGGATTCATAAGGTGCTGCAAATCCTGAGGAAGTGTATTGTTGAGAAATAGGCAGACTAAAAGATTTAGCCGCGGTGTCAGCTCTCTCGCTTGGTAAAGGATAAAGTAACCTCTCCTAAGCGAATACCAAACTTTGACATAGTGGCTTTATTGAGCATTATGCGCTCATTCATCAAAAACATCCAATCGTCAAATTGCACGTTCCAAACGCTGTCATCAACAGGCAACGCAAGCGTGTAATTCCAGTGAAAGGTGTTCCCCCGACACTGGCCCGAAGCCGTACCTATCACATCCCCCGCCACCCCTGTGTAGTTGTTGTTCCCGGTGTGTGTTAGTTGCCAGATGCGTTTTTGTTTGGTACCGTCAGAGTAAGTGAAGTCCTCCTCTAAAGTCCCCACCTCTCCCGACCATGAGCAGTGCATAACAACGGTGAAGCGTTTGACTACTTTTCCGGATCTATCTGTAAAAATCCCCCACGCATCTACCGTACCGTTGAAATAACGCTTGAGGTCAAGAGTTGGGGTCTGCGTTGCATAGTCGTCAATGCCTGGAGAGGCACAACCTTGCAGGGTAACTAAAGCTGCAGAGGAACTCAATCCTAATCCAGTCGTCATTAAGCTTCTTCGTGTAAACATAGTGTTGCCTTAGTTAATAAGCCTATTTGAAATGAATTAGGCATCGATTTTTTTTAGTGTGAATTGAATAACGTCCAGATTTCGCTGATTAAAACCTGCTTCGCAGTAACAAAGATAGAACTCCCACGTCCTCATAAACGCCTCATCAAAGCCAAGTTTACGAACCTGACTCGATTCAGTTTTAAACACACGTCTCCACTCTTTTAGAGTTGCGGCGTAATCTTGGCCAAAACAAAACTCGTCCACAACCTCTAAGCCGTTTGCGCGTGCAAGCGCTTTGAACCGAGAAGGGCTTGGTAGGCAACCCCCAGGGAAAATATACTGTTGTATGAAGTCTGTGCCTTTGATATATTGATCAAAGAGTCCGTCATCTATCACAATGGATTGAATACAGGCGAGCCCACCGGGTTTTAAGAGGCGATTGACATTTTTAAAATAAGTATTCCAGTACTCCTTTCCCACAGCTTCAAACATCTCAATGGACAAGATAGCATCGAAAGCGGGATCCTCAATATCTCTATAGTCTTGAAGTCGCAAATCGGCATTCAAGCCTTTTCCTGCGAGGCGGGCTTTGGCATAATCTAACTGCGATGGGCTTAGCGTAACGCCCGTGTGCTGGGATTCAAAATCATTCACAACCACTTCAGCCAAACTGCCCCAGCCACAACCAATTTCCAGTACCTTTTGAGGCTTGCCCTTTTCTAATCCAACCATACGACACGCTCTTTGGATCTTTGCGCGCTGGGCTTGTACCAAAGGAATGTTCTTAGACGTTTCATAAAGGGCCGATGAATACGTCATCGACTCATCCAGCCATAAACTGTAAAAAGAGTTACCTAAATCATAATGCGCATGAATATTTTTAGTGCTATTTGTTCGGTTGTTTCGCCTACTCCAGTGCTTGATCTGATAGTACAACCGGCCCACCCAAGTGCCGTAAATGATTCTATCAACAGCGCGCCTATTGGCAATAAAAAGCTCCATCAACTGCGTTAGGTCGTTTGTCTCCCATTCGCATGCAATATAAGACTCTGCAAAACCAATATCTCCGGATTTGAGCGCATTTTGAAACATATTCCAGTTCCTAACAACCAAATTGGATCTGCGCTCAGAAGACTGGGTCTCACCAAAGCTGAGCGTGATTCCGTTGGGAAGTGTCAGCTCTAAACACCCATAGGCAAGGTGTTTGAGCATCTTCAGCACTTTTCTAGCAGGTCCAGGAATACTTGAGATGTCGATAGAGGATGATGAGTCAGATGAAGATACCAGCATAAATCAAAAAATACAAAAGTTAAAGTTGTACACAAAGCTAAGGTTCTAACGCAGTTTGATTTTGCCCCACTTTACAGGCACATCTACAAACTAGGGGTAATGGCCTTAGTCGGTGGGCGAGGCTTTGAGTGAAAGCGAACTTTCTTGAACCAAAGTTTTAAAGCCTGCCAGTGAATTCTATAAACCACCATCAGTGTCATGAGCGGGTAATGGAGCAATGCTCTGCGCCGACTCGAACGGCTTAAAGCCTCTAGCGTGCCACTGACACTGGTATGGATCAACAATCCATCGCTATCCTCATAATCGATTCGAACTACGGTTCGGGCTGGTTTTAAAGGCAAGGAGGCTGTGCGCAAAAAGCGGAAACGGTATTGGCCCTGGATTTCACAAAAGGGAGAAACATGAAACTCTTTATGTGCAACCAAATCACGTGCATATGCGGGTTGCTTAATCAAATAAAAATGACGCTCACCAAAGGTGTTGTTGACCTCAGCCACTATGACCCTTAGATCTCCATTAGATGCATGGCCATACCAAAAACTCACAGGTTTAAATGCGAACCCCCAAACCCGCGGATACGTGTGCAGCCATACTTCCCCGTCGACCTCCTCGATTCCCTCACTCTTGATTAGATCAGTAAACCATCCTAGACTCCCCCCTTGTTCGGGAGTCCGGGCGTCGCCGTGATCAATGTCATAAAAGCTTAAAGCTCCTTTGGAGTTCCAACCTAATACACTTTTAAGCTCGCCAACGCGCTCGGGTTGACGCAGTGAGCGCATGGGAAGTAAGAGAAAAAACGTAGAGTAAGTAAAAGAATTACGACGAGGTCGAAACCTTTGATGGTGAACTTGGCCAAAGCCGATCTCTACCTTCACGCGTTGATACCCGGGGTAAACAAAGAGGCCAATACGCTCTTTGCTGCAGCCTCCCCTGATTTTAGTCCGTCTTCATGAAATCCGTACCCAAGCCATGCGCCTGCGTACCACGTATTCAAACTTCCCTGAATGGTATGAATCTGGTTTTGAGCTTTGACGGTAGATAAGTCAAAAATTGGGTGCGAATAGTTAAATGTTGCAGTAATTTTGGATGGATCGATGTCACGTATTGGGTTTAAAGAAACCACAATGGGCTCAATAAAAGGTGTGGGTTGGAGCTTGTTTAAATAATAGTGAAGACAGACACTACCCCCACCATTTTCCTTACTCTGTTGAACATCTTGGGACGCAGAGAGTAGATTTGAACTCTCAAAATTCCATGCAGCCCAAGCTAGTTTTTTCGACGGAAGTATCTTTTCGTCTTTATGGAGCACTGCAAGGTTATCTTTAAACTTAAAAGCGCCAAGCTTACTCGATTCCTCATTGGTTGGGGCGTCAAGCATTTTTAGAGCCTGGTCTGCATGGGTCGAAATAATAAGCCTTTCAAACTCCTCTTCTCCGCGGGAAGAGGTGATTATGATGGAATTTGCGTTGCGTTTAATACCCAAAACCGGCGTGTTCAAATAGGCTCGCTTTAATTGACTAACGATAGCAGATACATACTGCTTAGCCCCCCCAGCAACGGTGAACCATTTAGGACGATTGGTCACCTGAAGAAGACCATGGTTGTGACAAAAGCGGATCATTGTTGCAAGAGGAAAAGCAAGCATTTGATCGGGAGGGCAACTCCAAATGCATCCCAACATCGGAAGTAAGTACCAATTGATGAATTGAGAATTAAATTGGTGATGTTTCAAAAAGTCATTAAGAGGCACCTCCATTTCTAAAGAATGGGGGGCTTGAGCAAGTTGAGTGGTCATGCGGTTAAACCGCAGGATATCTTTTAGCATTGCTAGAAATGAGGGGCTGAGCACATTCTCTCGCTGCGCAAATACAGTATTTAAAGATGAGCCACTCCACTCTAAAGTGGAAGTACTAGTCCTTGGGGCCTGCACTGAAAAGGACATATCCGAATAGGCAGTTGGAATACTGAGCTCTTTGAAGAGAGAAATAAGTTTGGGATAGGTGCGTTCGTTGAACACTAAAAATCCTGTGTCCACTGGGTAGCTTTGCATGCCGTGAGAAGTTTCGCCCTCAATGTCTACGGTGTGTGTATGGCCACCAAAATAATCATTGGCCTCGAATAAAGTGACCTCCACATCAGGATGTTTGTTCAAGTAATAAGCTGCGCTGAGTCCGGAGATACCGGATCCGATAATGGCAATTCGGTGAGTCATAGTGGAGTCGAAAAATATAAATATAAATGAACCCGTGCAATTCGGGCTCGTGATAATTTAGATCAATAATGTATTGACTGGAGCAATACACTCAATTTGTTTTTTAGGGGGCTTTAATGGCTAACTGTTTTTCAAGCTCGGCGATAAACCCCTTGTCTTCAGGTGCTGTCAGGCTGTTAAAGCTTTTAATGGTTTGACCGTCTCGACTGATTAAATATTTATAAAAATTCCATTTGGGTGCAGTTTGAGTCCTTTGGGCAAGTTGTTTAAACAGTGCAGAAGCGGAAGCGCCTTTAACTGAAGTTTTCACAAACATAGGAAACTTGACCCCGAAAGTGTTCTCACAAAAATCCGCGATTTGACTGTTTTTATCAGGCTCTTGGGAGAAGTCGTTGGATGGAAATCCGAGAACCACCAGTCCCTTTGATTTGTATTGATCGTACAAGGCCTCAAGTCCTTTGTATTGAGGTGTAAATCCACAGTAACTAGCGGTGTTGACAATCAGTACGACTTGCCCAGTGTATTGACACAAGGGGATGGGTTTCTCGTCCTGGAGTCTAGCTACTGTGTATTGCAAAATAGCCGGACATGCAGATGCAGAGGCGGGAGCTTGACTTGAACCTGTATTTTGCGACAAAGATTGGGGCTGAGAATTGGGCTTTGAGTCTTCCGATACGGTGGCGGCCCAAGCCGCCGGCCCAAGCGGCAGGATTAAAAGTAAACCAGTTAAAACGGATGACTGAATTGTCAGTAGGAGCTTGGATTGAAGAGTTTGGATCATGAAATTAAGCTCAGGTATGTTGAAGAGTGGTTTTTACCGTGGACAACAGATTTGCGACTTATGATTGCAAAATCAGGATCTTTTGCCTGTATAGGCTCTAAAATCAACATGTTTTGAGAGATATACAGTCATGGGCACTTACTAAACCTAAACAGGTGCACTTAATTATGGCCTAATTTGTAAATTTTGGTTATTCCTCTGACAAACCACTTATTCTTGCCCTTCGCAACCTACTTCGCCGTGAATTCTCTAAATTTTTTAAACAAAATCGTAGCTCGCGACTCGCTCCCAGAGTCCTTAAAGAGGCTTAGAGCATTAGGCCCCGTTGTTTTTACCAACGGAGTCTTTGATGTCTTGCATAAGGGACACGTTACCTATCTTGCCCAGGCCCGCGAGGAGGGTGCAAGCCTAGTGCTCGGACTCAACAGCGACCGATCGGCCGCGCGCCTAGGAAAAGGGCCCGATAGACCGCTCAACAAGCAAGATGACCGAGCCACTGTGTTAGCAGCACTTGAATCCGTTAGTTTGGTGACTTATTTTGATGAAGACACACCCCTGGAGTTGATTCAAGTAATAAGGCCAGACATTTTGGTTAAGGGTGGAGATTACGATATGGAAAAGCTAAAAGAGGCACAGTTTGTTCGCTCTTACGGCGGGGCAGCCAAAGCCTTAACGTTTGTAACGGGATACTCAACGACTCAGTTGGTGCAAAAAATTCGAGCGTTCTAAACTAAATCCAATTTAAGAAGCCGCGTACCTCTTGAAAACCTAAGAAGTGAGTATTGTTAGCGGTCAAATATAGCTTTCCAAAGTTTTAGAACGCATTGGGAATCTTGGGCAAAAGTATCCGTGTCGAACTTCAAATTACGATCATCAAGCCTTGCTAGATGTTGTGCATGGCGATAGTTCTTATATGCATTGATACAGCGATTCGCAAGTTCGGCAGAGATTAATCCTAGAGTACTGGCGGTATTGAGAAGTGCAATATTTCCTGTATTTTCAGTTAATTGAGGAAATTTGCAACTGTAGGCTAATACTAAAAACTGAACAACAAACTCTACATCAATCATTCCCCCTGGACTGTATTTCAAATCAAATTGATTGGCTTTAACAGGATGCGCTTGAATTAATTTGTTGCGCATGCTAATAACCTCTGCGCTAAGCGAGTCTAAATCCCTCTTTGTGGTGAGAACCTGAGTACGGATTTGGTTGAATCGATGGGTAAACGCATCACTGCCTAAGACGACCCGCGCTCTTGTCATGGCTTGGTGTTCCCAAAGCCAAGCTACGTTTGCGCCTCTTTGCAACTGATAATTTTCGAAACCGTCAAAATGCGTTACCAAAAGTCCAGAGTTTCCGTTGGGTCTAAGGGCTGTATCGATTTCGTAGAGATCGCCGGAAATGGTTTTAACGGATAGCCAATGAATAATTTTGCGTGCGAACAATGCGTAAATTTCAGCTGCGTTTGGGTGAGGATCGTCGTAGATAAAAACGATATCTAGATCGCTTCCGTAACCTAATTCTTTGCCTCCTAATTTGCCGTATCCGACAATACCAAATGAGGGGGTTGGTGTGTGTGGGTTTTTGATGCGCCTCCATACGACCTGTGCTGTGATGTGGATGACGCTATCGGCCAAAGCGCTTAAATCATCGGCTAATTCTTGCATGCTCAGTTTGCCGCATAGGTCGCGAGCTAGGCATAGAAAAAACTCTGACTGATGCGCCCTGCGCATCAAGTTTAAAACAGCTTCTTCGTCCCTCAGATCAGCTGCTTCCAATGCGTCGATACGTTGGATTAGCGTTGCTTCAAAATTCGCTGGGTTAAATCTTTGTAGAAGTATTTCAGAATCAGCTAAATCGTCAATTACCCCGGGATGCTGATTCAAATAAAGACTTGCCCAGCGCGACGCTCCAAGTATGTAGATCAAGTTGCTATGAATAGCGGGACGTTCAATTAAAAGTGATAAGTAGTTTTCTCGTCTAAGCAACAACTCCATCCAATCGCACCACCTGAGCGCGCCGGTGTCTTTGGACGGGTCTTGCGCAACCCAAAGTGCGGTTTGTTGTACCAATCTCAACAGTTTCGCCTGTGAAGTATCTTTAAGGTTTTGAGCTCTTGGGCTACTCAAGAGGCTTTGAACGCGCGTTCTAAGTGTTGAGTGATTCGGTATCAAATCACCTAGATCGAGCTGCTCAAGCAAGGAGCTGGACAGGCTAGGTGTTGATTCTTTAAGTATTCGAGCGGCGTCATTGTGCTTGGACTCCTGTTCAGATGTGCCTAATAAAGAGTTGAACTCGGAACTAACTGCCGATCGGTGTAGCTCAAGCGAACACAGTAATTCCTCTGTGTAGGTAAAACCCATGGAATTCGAAAGCCAAAGAAGATCCAATGAGTTGCTGGGTAGTAAATGAGTTTGTTGATCGTCTAAGTACTGTATTCTGTGCTCAAGTCGCCTAAGAAAAGTATAAGCATTTTTGAGAAGCGTGGCGCTCTCTAAGCTCATTTGACGTGTTTGGACTAATAATTCGATTGCAACAAGTGTTGGCCTAACGCGCAACTCTGGAAACTGACCGCCTCTAACGACTTGTAAAAGTTGTGTGAAGAATTCGATTTCACGAATGCCTCCTTTGCCCAGTTTGATATCGTTCAGTCTCTCAGGGCGTCCCAGTGCGAGTTTTATCGCTTGGGTTCTAATTTGTTGGTGTAAGTGCCTAAGTGAGTCAAAAACCTGGTAATCCAGGTATTTTCGGTACACAAAGGGCGTAACGATTTGAGAGAGCTCACGTGGTAGTGCAGTATGTGAAATGGGAGCTACAACGCGGCTTTTGAGCCAAGCAAAGCGCTCCCATTCTCGACCTTGACTTTGTAGGTATTCCTCTAAGGCCTCTAAACACATAGCGCTTGGGCCTGACATGCCGTTGGGCCTGAGAGCCAAATCAATTCTAAAGACTCGTCCGTGCTCCGTCACCGTGTCGAGCAAACGCTGAATTTGGTGAACCAGCTTGGTATAAAACTCCTGATTGGTGATGCCAGTCTTACCCTGTGCGAACTGAGTCTCCCCTTCTTGATCGTAGATATAAATCAGATCAATATCACTTGACACGTTGAGCTCTGAGGCGCCCAGCTTGCCCATCCCGATAATCCAAAAAGTAGTTGGATGGTCCGAGTTGGACCTGGGTGTCCCGTATTTAAGCGAAAGCTCCTCAAAAGCAATTTCATACGCTTTTGTAAGGGCCCATTCAGCAAGAACGGTCATCATCTGCGTCACTTCTGCTAGTTCGACCTGTTGCTCGCAGTCCAAAGTCGCAATTCGTTCGAGGGCTAACTGTCGAAGAACCCTTAAAGCGTCTCCCGGTTGAGCAAAGTCAACAGATAAAGCAAGATATGATCGATTTAAAATCTCATGTGTGAACGGTCCAGGTTCAAGTTTGTCCGATAATGGAGCGTAACGGGCTCGCACACGTTTGACGAATCTTGAGTATTCAGCTCCTGATAGATTAGGTAAAGTTTCAGGATGTTTAAGATTAGACATGTTAAATCATTGGACAAAATTTGATAATGCTCTTTAAAACAGATTTCCGTGGGCTCTTGCAGTGATTGTCCCGTTTGCTTAGAAAATCAATGTGCTGTGTTTAAAAAGGTCTCTAACCTCATTATGAATCCAGTTGAGAGACTGGTGTGGTCAAAAAGATTGGCCAACGCAATTATCGTTGCCGTTGTCGGCGCAAGCTTGCTTGTAACTTTATCGGTAGCACTTTTGAATTGGGTAGTGGTTCCCCGTGTTTCGGATTGGCGCTCAGACATAGAGCGGATAAGTAGCGAGTACTTGGGAAGTGAAGTCCGAATCGATCAGATTGAAGTCGATACTAGCCGAATAATTCCCTCATTTCAGATAGTGGGTTTAAACATCCAATCTGTTAATGAACGTGCAGAGGCAGAAAATTTATCGTTGCCCATCATTAAACTAGATTTGTCCTTAAGATCTATTTTGAGTCTCTCATTTGATCAAATAGTTTTGGATAATCCGGTGTTTTCTGTTGTCAAAAACCAGCAAGGTCAAATCCGAGTTGCTGGGTTATCCTCAAGCTCAAGGGCGAGTGGCAAGGGTTTGGATTGGTTTTTTTCTCAACCTAATGTTCAAGTCCGTCATGCTACAGCGCTGTGGCTTGACGAGGGACTCTCCAAAGAAGCAACTCAGTTTAGTGATTTGGAGGTTTATTTCATTAACGGTTTGAAGTCGCATGATTTTCGACTAGAAGCCACCCCACCCAAGGAAATAGGGGAACGCTTTAGCCTTCAAGCCAATTTTAAAGAATCCTTGCTTTCTACTCATGCGGGTGATTTTAATGACTGGAGTGGAACAAGTTTAGTTAATTTCCCGCACATAGATATCTCTTTGATTGATGATTATTTACCCAAGCATTCGACATGGGAGATACAAGAAGGTTCGGGTTGGTTAAGAATTTGGTCGCAAGTTCACAAAGGAAAAATTGCTCAGATCACCACGGATGTTAACTTTCCGAATTTGAGCGGGTACTTTAGTGCACGTGACGTCAAAAACCAAAAGATTCAGCTAAAGGAACTGAATGGTCGCTTCCAGTTGAGCTTAAAAGAGTTGATGTCTGAATTCAAAACGCAAGACCTAAGTTTTGTATCCAATGACGGTAATCGTTGGTCAGTGGGGCGAGTTTCACTCTCTTGGACGCCTCTACCCGGTTTAACTAAGGGTGCACCAGGTGCTTCAAATGGAGAACTTTTGATTCCTATGCAGTCGCCAGGTTCCGGAATTATTGAGGCGGATAAGGTTTCAATTAAGCCCATCATTAGTCAGTTAACTGCGCTTCCTATTGATGTTGACTTCGTGCGAAATTTGAAAAATATCGAATTGGCTGGAGACTTAAGCAGTTTTAAGATGGCTTGGGATTTTGATGGTCAAAAAGCGAGTGCTTATAGTTTGCAGGGTCAATTGAGAGATTTTACGTTTGAGAGATTACAAAATGCAGATGAAAATTTCTTACGAGGATTGCCCGGTCTTCATAATGCAGCGATTCAATTCGATTTCAATTCGCAAGGGGGCAATGCTAGTCTTGCTGTTGATAACGGGTCAATAACTCTAGCGAATTGGCTAGAGGAGCCTGTGGTTCCCTTAGTGCATGCAAGCGCAGATGTCCACTGGGCGTCTGATGCAAATTTGTTCAATTTAAAAATAAATAAAACGAACATTGTTACCGCAGATGCAAAGGGTGATTTCGAATTGAACTGGTCCATCCCCAAAAGAGCGCAGACGAATGGTACGGGTAACAATTCCATCATTGATTTGATCGTGACTGTACAGCAAGGCGATGCAAGTAGAGTTTATAGATATTTGCCTATGAAAATAGACGCTAGAGTACGTCAATATTTACAAAAATCAATTACCAAAGGCGCTATTAAAAATAGCACGCTAAAAATTAAAGGGCCCCTAAACAAATTTCCCTTTGTAGACCCAAGCGAAGGCGAGTTTCATATCAGCTCACAAGTTGCAGATCTGACTTACCAGTATGCACCTACCCAGGGATCAGACGCCAAATCACTCAGTTCCAACAAAGCCTGGCCCGAGCTTGCTCATTTGAATGGGGAATTGATCCTAGATAGAAAGAGCTTGTTTATCAAAAAGGGCGCAACAAAATTAAGTTCGCCTCTTGCTCCTGGATTAGAGTGGTTTGATGTGAGTGCTGAAATTCAAGATCTGTCTAAGCCTACCGTCAATATCAAAGCGCGTGGCAAGGGTCCTTTAGGAGAGATGATCAAAGTCATCAACAACAGCGCAATTGGGGACCTCTTAGACAATAGTTTGGTAAAGGCAGAATCCAGCGGTCCTTCAGATTCTGAATATGCGTTGAATTTAAGCTTGCCTTTAAATGATTTGGTTCATGCAAAGGTAAACGGCTCCCTAGGATTCTCCAATAACGATTTAACTTTTGTACCTGGCTTGCCTAATTTGAACCGTGTTCGCGGTTCTTTAAGCTTTGATGAGTCCGGCTTCACTTTGTCTGGCGTGAAGGCCCGAATATTGGGGTCAGATGCAAGGGTGGAGGGTGGCTTGAAGTTTACCAGCGATAAATTTGAATCTACAGCGATCAAAATACAAGGAGCCGTGACTGCTGAAGGTTTACGACAGGCCAAGGAGATGACGGTTATGGCAAAAGTTGGGCGTTACTTGTCTGGCCAAACCAACTACCTAGCCTCCCTAACTTTTAAGCAAGGGCAATTAGACTTTGAACTCAACTCGACTTTGCAAGGACTATCCAGCCAACTTCCTGTTCCCTTGGCAAAGAAAGCCGAGACTGTTTGGCCACTGAAAATTAGTGCTATTCTTTCGGCGCAGTCACCCGCAAGTACTAAAGGTAGTGTAAATTTAACGCCCCCTTTGCCCTTGCGAACCCTAAAAACAACCCTCACTTTGGGCCAAATAGGGCTGGCTAATTTAGTCACGGATTTCACACCTCTTACAGTCAAGCCTGCCTCCTTAGGCGTTACATCGGCTACGCAGAGCAGGGGTTGGTTTGGAATTAACACGTCCTCTAGTATTTCCGCACCCAATAACCTAGATCCCGGTTATGTTGTCAGTCTAGAAGTTCCAAAACTCGATGCCGATGCTTGGGAGCGAGTGTTGTCAGATGTAGGTGCGTCTTCGGATACTTCAAAGTCAGGGAGAAAAGATGGCGCACCACCAACTGGCTCTCTCGTGTCCGCGCCTTCTACGCCTACTGTGTTAAGAGTTAAAACGCCAGAATTAATCTTCTCCGGACGCTCTATTCATCAAGTCGCAATGGATGCGGTATTCCTAGACCTGCAACCAAGTGGTCAGTGGCATGTCAACATCAACTCAACAGAAGCGCGAGGCGCAATAGATTACAAACTTGCAAACTCTAGCTCGCCTCCAAAGGTTTTTGCGCGGATGAGTCTCTTAGTTATACCCCCCTCAGCATTGGATACCGTTGAATCGTTACTGAACAATAAAGAAACGGTCATGCCTGCTTTGGACATCATTGTGGATGAGCTTGAGTTGAAGGGCAAAAAACTGGGCCGCGCCGAAATTGAAGCTCTGAATCAACCCTTGGCGGATGGAGGTAAGGAGTGGCGGATTAGTAAATTAAATTTAATTGTTCCCGAGGGTAAATTTCAAGCCACGGGCGTTTGGTCTTTTGTTAAAGACGGTAATAAAAATCAAAATCTTAAGAAAACTGTCCTTGATTTTTATCTTGACATTGACAATGCCGGACTTTTACTAGATCGACTCGGCACAAAAGGTGCCGTGTCTGGCGGTAAAGGGCGCTTGAATGGACAAATTTCATGGCTCGGCTCACCCATTCAGATGGATTATCCAAGTTTAGGGGGGCATTTCAATGTCAATGTTGAAAAGGGTTCCTTCCTCAAAACTGAGCCTGGTGCAGGAAGACTCTTAGGGGTTTTAAATCTTCAAGCATTGCCCCGCAGGCTCTTGTTGGATTTCAAAGATATCTTTAGCGATGGATTCGCCTTTGATTTCTTCCGTGGAGACGTGAGCGTAGAGAGCGGTATTGCCAAAACAAATAATCTGCAAATGAAAGGGGTTAACGCAGCCATCTTCATGGAGGGGAGAGCTGACATTAGCAACGAAACTCAGAATTTGAAAGTCATCGTCATACCTGAAATTGATGCTGGAACTGCCTCATTAGTGGTTGCTGCAATTAACCCTGTCATTGGAATTTCAACTTATTTGGCACAGTACTTCTTAAAGAAACCCATTGCCCAGGCAACTACAAAAGATTTTCTTGTTGAGGGAACTTGGAGCGATCCTAAGGTGACCAAGATAGACGGTAAAGTCGATATTAAAAACGACAGTAAATCTAACCTCAGACCATGAAAGTTGCCGCCATTCAAATGGTATCTGGGCTAAGTTGTGAAGCCAATTTGCAAGCAGCCAGTTTACTTATCCATCAAGCCGCAGAGCAAGGTGCGGAGTTGGTGGTTTTGCCTGAATATTTTTGTATTCTGGGCGCGGTAGATACAGATAAATTGGCTGTAAAAGAGGATCTTGGAAGCGGACCCATTCAGTCAATGCTTGCCCAGGCAGCCGCAAAGCACGGGTTATGGATCGTAGGCGGCACGTTACCTTTGAGCGTTCCAGATGACAACGATAAAGTGTATAACTCAACTTTGGTTTATAACCCTCAGGGTGAATTGGTTGCTCGGTACGACAAAATACATTTGTTTAAGTTTAAAAAAGGTACAGAGCAATACGACGAGTCCAAGACTTTGGTGGCGGGAGATAAACCTGCTTGTTTTGATTTGATCACTCATTCTGGTCAATCTTGGCGTGTTGGACTTAGTATTTGTTATGACCTGAGGTTTCCCGAGCTTTATCGGTCGTTGGTTGATATGGGCGTTAACATGGTTTTGGTACCAAGTGCCTTCACTCATACAACAGGTGCTGCGCACTGGGAAGTACTATTGCGAGCCCGTGCTATTGAAAATCAAGTCTGGCTTGTTGCTGCTGCCCAGGGCGGAGAGCATGAAAATTTGAGAAAAACCTGGGGACAATCTATGATTATCAATCCCTGGGGACAGGTGATGTCTGAGCTCGGCACAGGTTCTGGGTGCACAGTATTTGATATCGATAAAGATGAATTAGACAGAGTAAGAGTCGAATTACCCGCCCTAGATCATCGCAAACTGGGGTGACTTAATTTTCAGATGCGTGAGCCTCAGATTCATCCTCGAGCGCAGGGTCAATCCTATCTTTAGGACGTCCAGTAAACATAGTCCACCAAACAATGAGGACTAAAATCAAACCAGCGCCAAGGGCTTCTAAGAAAATCAAATACATGAATGACCTGTTGGGTTGAAATGATTAGATGTACATAAAACAAAAATCTATTGTAGGTGTCTTATCACTGCTTGGTGCGGTGATGATTTTGGGCGGATGCTCCTCGCCGCCACCCGCTTCACCCCCCCCATTGCCTGCTAAACCGAGTGTTCAGTCCTTAAAGTCATCAACCACCACGATGCCTACGCTGGCCCCTAATAGCTTAACTCCCAATCAAGCTCGGCCAACACCTGTTGGTGTGGATAAGGCAAAGCCAGTTTGGATCGCCGCATCTTGGAATGATTTACCGGGGTGGAGTAGCGAATCGATGTCAGATGTGTGGGCCGCACTCCTGCATGGATGCGAGAGACCCACCAATGTCTTTATGCGCTTATGCACCCAACTCAGACCATTGAGCATTGCGGACGAGGCAGAGCAAAGGCTTTTTCTTATGACCAATTTACAGCCCTACAAAGTCCTTAACGCCTCTGGGGACTCCTCGGGGCTGCTAACAGGATATTTTGAGCCTGTGTTTAATGCGTCGCGCATTAAGAAAGCTGGATTCGAATTCCCGCTCTACGCGCCTACTGCAGAAATTTTGAACGTTAAAGCCAGTCATTCAAAATGGTTCAGCCGCCAAGAAATTGAGACCTCCCCACTCGCTCAGGAGGCCTTAAAGGGTCAGGAGATTGCTTGGATGGCAGACCCCCTAGATGTATTAATTCTGCAGATACAGGGATCTGGACGTTTGAATATCACGGAAAATGACGGATCTCAAAGATGGGTAAAAGTGGTCTACGCTGCCTCCAATGAGCAGCCCTATCAAAGCATCGGCCGGTATTTGTTAGATCACGCAGAAATCACTGACGCTTCATGGCCGGGCATAAAGGCTTGGACGCTTAAGAATCCTGATCGATTGAAATCGCTGCTGTGGGTGAACCCAAGGTATGTATTTTTCAAAGAGGAACCTTTGGAGAACATGGACCTAGGTCCTAAAGGTGCGCAGGGACTTGCGTTGACACCGGGTAGATCCGTTGCCGTTGACCCCCAATATATTCCTTATGGGACTGCGCTTTGGTTGGTCTCAGATGGCCCGACCCTTCAACTGCGTAAGTGGGTTATGGCGCAAGATACGGGAAATGCGATCAGCGGGCCCCTAAGGGTCGACTTCTTTGTGGGTACGGGGGGGCAGGCTGGGGAGGTCGCAGGGCGGCTTCGTCAGTCTTTGAGTCTGTGGGCCATTGTGCCTAGGTAAAAGCCGAATGCGTCACCCAGCAGGGATTTTGCAATCCGAATCGTGCTGAGGCAAGCCTGTGATCTGGTCGACTAGGTAGTTGTATGCAATGCAGCCTGAGCTTTAAGCTCGTACACTTTGTGAAACTTAAAAATTCTCAAACACTGCAGGAATTTTCCCAATGAATGCCCCACTGCCCGCTCATTTGTTAAACGCCTTGGAAACGGTTTCCTTGGATGATAAGTACATCCTTGAAGCGGGTAGCGCGTTCATGAGTGGTGTTCAAGCGCTAGTGAGGCTACCCATGCTTCAGCGGCAAAGGGATGCGCGCCAAGGAAAGAATACAGCCGGATTTATTAGTGGTTATAGGGGCTCCCCGCTTGGCGGATATGACCAGGCCCTTTGGAGGGCAAAAAACTTTCTAGCCAAAGAAAACATCATCTTTCAACCAGGTGTGAATGAGGAGCTTGCTGCAACAGCAATATGGGGAACTCAGCAACTTGGATTTGCGCCAGAGGGTGTGCAAAACTATGACGGTGTTTTTGGAATTTGGTACGGAAAAGGCCCTGGAGTGGATCGGTGCTCAGATGTATTTAAGCATGCGAACATGGCTGGTACAACCCCTTGGGGAGGAGTGATTGCAGTTGCTGGGGATGACCACATAGCAAAGAGTAGCACCGCAGCACACCAAAGCGATCATATTTTTATGGCGTGCGGGACACCTATTTTCTTTCCCTCCAGTGTCCAAGATATATTGGACCTAGGTGTTCATGCTTTTGCCATGAGTCGGTTTTCGGGACTTTGGTCTGGCATGAAGACGATTCAAGAAATTGTTGAGTCAAGTGCAACAGTATTCATTGATCCCAACAGAGTCCAGACGATTCGCCCCGAATTTGAGATGCCCAGTGGAGGGTTACACATTCGTTGGCCTGATGATGCGCTCTCGCAAGAGGAGCGTCTCTTTAACTATAAATGGGCTGCAGCCTTGGCCTATATTCGGGCCAATAAATTAAATTACAACGTGATTGAAAGCAGCCAAGATAGATTTGGCATTATCGCCAGCGGTAAAGCTTACAACGACACCCGAGAGGCGCTCTTAAATTTGGGGTTGGATGATCACACCTGTCAAAAAGTTGGTATCCGTTTGCACAAAGTCAATGTCAGTTGGCCCCTTGAGCCACAGACAGTAGATAGCTTTGCAAGAGGGCTTGAAGAAATATTGGTGGTTGAAGAAAAACGTCCCGTCATCGAGCTGCAAATTAAAGAAGAGTTGTACAGCTGGTCTGATAGCCAAAGGCCCCGCGTACTAGGCAAATTTGATTTGAGCAAGTTAGACCATGACTCACAAGGGCAGTGGGGTGCAAAAAACGTAAGAGATGCAACGTTGTTGCGAGCAGCGGCTGATTTGAACCCCTCTATGGTGGCTCGCGCTATAGCGACTCGTCTTAAAAACGTTGGAGTAGATCAAGAGATTCAGGCCCGAATGAACCAACATTTAAGGGTGTTAGATTCTAAAGAGCAGGGAATGAAGGAATTAAGCTTAACAACAGATCGACAGCCCTGGTTTTGTTCAGGCTGTCCGCACAATACCAGCACTGTTGTCCCTGATGGTTCTCGTGCGATGGCAGGGATTGGCTGTCACTTCATGACGTTGTGGATGGACCGAAGTACTACAGGCTTTACGCAAATGGGTGGGGAGGGTACGCCTTGGATAGGGCAGCAACCCTTTGTAAAAGAAAAGCATATTTTTGCAAATTTAGGCGACGGAACTTACTTTCACAGCGGCATTTTGGCCATTCGACAAAGTGTTGCCTCTGGCGTGAACATTACCTACAAAATACTTTATAACGACGCTGTGGCAATGACCGGTGGGCAACCCGTTGGAGAAAGTGCTGAGGGCCACTCCGTGATTCAGATTGCTCAAAGCATGAAAGCTGAAGGGGCTAGGAAAATCATTATCGTCACCGATTTACCTCAAAAGTACGACGCAGTTACTGACTTGCCAATGGATATACAGGTCAAGCACAGGGATGAATTAGATTCAGTTCAACGCGAATTCAGAGAAATAAAAGGGACAACGGTCATTATTTATGACCAAACATGCGCAACTGAAAAACGCAGACGTAGAAAGCGTGGTGCGATGCAAGATCCAGCTGTGCGGGTACTTATCAATGAAGAAGTTTGCGAGGGATGTGGGGATTGCGGTGTGAAAAGCAACTGCATCAGCATAGAGCCGCTAGAGACACAGTGGGGTCGAAAACGAACGATCAATCAAAGTGCTTGCAATAAAGATTTAAGCTGCGTCAAAGGCTTTTGTCCTAGCTTTGTGACGGTAGAGGGGGGCACTTTCAGATCGGCAAATGTGACTGCTTTTGCAGATCAGACTAAAAACCAAGATGGGCTTAGTGCTCAATCTATACCCGATCCTGCGCTACCCGATTTGGGAGCGTTCAATGCAGGCTACGGGATCGTGGTCGCTGGAATTGGTGGTACAGGCGTCATTACCATAGGGCAGGTGTTGGGTTTTGCTGCCCATCTCGAGGGGCTTGGAATAGTTACCCAAGACTCGGCTGGGTTGGCTCAAAAAGGTGGGGCAACTTGGAGTCACATTCTAATCGCGGACCATCAAAATCTGATTCGAACCACCAGAGTTTCAACGGCGAGTGCAGATCTAATTTTGGCTTGTGACCCGATTGTTGGCTCAAGTAAAGAAACAATATTAAAGATCGCAACCGATAGAACAAGAGTTGCACTCAATGCGCACAGCTCGCCTACAGCTGAATTTGTAAAAAACGGAGCTTGGCAAAACCCCGTCGATAAATGTCGAGAGGATTTACTTGTAGCCATTGGGAAAGAGAAAAACAATCTTCGGTATTTGCAAGCACATGATCTGGCCCTCAAAGAGCTGGGGGACAATCTTTATGTAAACTTTATTTTGTTGGGATTTGCTTGGCAAAATGGATGGATACCGTTAAGAAAGGAATCTTTGAGTAAAGCAATTGAGCTTAACGGGGTATCCATTGAGAAAAATAAACGAGCGTTTGAACTTGGACGACGCGCAGCGTTTGAGCAATCCCATGCCCGCACCCAGGGGGCGTCACTTGTTGGCGAAATGAGTGAGAAACAAATACTTTTTGTGAAGCGTGAAACTTACGCCGATGCGTTGTCAAGGCGCGTTAGCGAGTTGGTTGAATATCAAAATAACTCCTACGCCCGGGAATACGAAAGCTTTGTTCAGTCCGTGAAAGAGCGCACGAATGAAAAATTAGCCCTTGTTGTCGCTAAAAACTTATATAAGCTGATGGCTTATAAGGACGAATATGAGGTTGCAAGGTTGCACAGTAAGTCAATGTTTAATGAGCGCATCAAAAATATGTTCGAAGGCGATTACAAGGTTTACTACCACTTAGCTCCGCCCATATTTGCCAAGAAAAATCAAAAGGGCGAACTCATTAAGCAAAAGATGGGGCCGCTGACCCTTTTGACGTTCAAGGCTTTATATCGTCTTAAGTTTTTGCGTGGCACTTGCCTTGATATTTTTGGAGGCACTGCCGAGAGAAAATCTGAGCGCAAATTAATTATGGAATACAAATCCTATATTCGCGAAATTGTCCAAGACTGGAAAGCTGGTAAAGAGACGCTTGCGATTCAAATTGCAAATATTCCCGAGTCCATTAAAGGATACGGACACATAAAGGAGAAAAAAATGCTTGAAGCTCGAATGGAGTGGCTCAGGTTAATGGCCAAGTGGAAAATAGTTGAGAACGTCTGAGCTCTCTTGAAAGCATCTCTTCAACGTCCTGTTTCATGTTGCCGCTGAAATTGAGTTAGCGAGATGGGCTTGCTGATCTGCATGATAACTAGAGCGCACCATGGCTCCTACTGCTGCGTGTTTGAATCCCATGGAGTAAGCCTTTTCTTCAAACATTTTGAAGGTGTCCGGATGGACGTAACGGGCAACTGCTAAGTGACTATTGCTTGGAGCCAAGTACTGACCAATGGTAAGCATGTCAATATTGTGATCTCGCATGTCTTGCATGACCTGCAAAATCTCATCATCGGTCTCCCCAAGACCCACCATTAATCCACTTTTTGTGGGTACGTTTGGGAAAAGAGCTTTAAATTTTTTAAGTAAATTAAGACTAAAAGCGTAATCACTTCCTGGGCGTGCTTGTTTGTATAAACGTGGAACAGTCTCCAAGTTGTGGTTCATCACATCAGGCGGAGCTTTTTTCAGTATTTCAAGAGCTCTATCATCTCTACCTCTAAAGTCGGGCACAAGAATCTCTATCTGCGTATGAGGAGAAGACGTGCGCACACTCTCAATGCAGGATACAAAATGTGCGGCCCCACCGTCTCTCAGATCATCGCGGTCTACACTCGTGATAACAACATACTTCAATCTAAGATCTCGTATGGTTTGCCCAAGATTGACGGGCTCTTGTGGATCAAGTGGGTCAGGCCTGCCGTGACCAACGTCGCAAAATGGACACCGTCTCGTACATTTATCACCCATGATCATGAAGGTTGCAGTACCATTTCCGAAGCATTCGCCGATATTAGGACAAGAGGCCTCCTCGCAAACAGTAACTAAATTGCTTTTACGTAGGATGTCTTTTATTTCATAAAAACGTGTATTGGTAGACGCCGCTTTTACACGAATCCATTCAGGTTTTTTTAAAATTTCAGAATTGTTTTGAACTTTGATCGGAATACGCGAAAGCTTTGCGGCAGCTTTTTGTTTTAACAAAGGATCGTAGGACTGCACATCCTGGGGCTCACGGGTTACTTTACTTTGGGAGCCGTTGTCGTTTTGATTCATATTTCTCGATTCTGCCCAGGGTATTGAAAACGCCCTGGGCTGTTTAATTTCATGAGTGATTTCACTTGGATTCCAAATAGGTGTCGAGCTTGCCCGCAAGCACCCGAGCCACCTCGCTTACCTCAACACTAACCCCTATTGTAGAAAGATCTATAGTTTTTAGGCCTTTATACCCACAAGGATTGATTAAATCAAAGGGATTTAAGTCCATATTAACGTTCAACGACAGTCCGTGATAAGCGCGGTGTCGACTTACTTTAATCCCCAGCGCGGCTATTTTGCCCAATCCGTGGAATGGATCGGCGCTGGCCGGATTGCCAAAATGTTGGCCTTCAATGCCGGGCAAAATGGAGTGTCCAAATGGAGAATTGAGTTGAACGTAGATGCCAGGAGCTCCTTTGACCCTGTGTCCAGTGACTCCAAAATGAAGGAGAGTTTTTATGATGGATTCCTCAAGTAGGTACACATACTCTTTCACAAAAATACCCAATCGCTTTAAGTCAACTAAGGGATAGGCTACGATTTGTCCGGGGCCGTGAAAAGTTATCTGCCCCCCTCTATCGGTTTGAACAATGGGTATGGGCGTGTCTGCAATTAGGTGCTCTGCTTTGCCTGCAAGTCCTTGTGTAAATGTTGGCGAGTGCTCACAAATCCATAGCTCATCAGGCGTGGAGTCATCCCGCTCCCGGGTGAACTGTTGCATTGCAACGTAACTGTGCAAGTATTCAACCCTACCCAGATCTTTGATAATCATTTGGTGCAACTCGCAGTGAATTGAATGGAGCTAAAACTAAATGAGGCCGAAGCTTTTCAAAGATAAAAGCATCAAGTCATTATTAAAGTACAACTTTAACCATTGGATGAGTTGATAAGGTTCTGTATAACTCGTCTAGTTGTTCGCGACTGGTTGCATTTATATTAAGAGTTACTCCCATATAGTGAGCGCTACTGCTGGGGCGAAGTTCAATAGTCTTGGGATCAAAGTCTGGATCAAAAGAATGCGCGACATGTTTGAGAGCGTCAACGAAGCCATCTACATTTTTGCCCATAACCTTGATAGGGAAGACGCTGGGGTACTCAATCAGCGATTCTTGGACCTGGGCAAGCTCTTGAACTTGGGGAAGTTTTTTGGGTGGGGTGACCATGATTAAAGGGGATGGGTGAATTTCGTTAGTGAGAATTACAGCTCGCGTCAACGAAAGACTGATAGGCCAGATGCAACTTTTTGTAGATGGGCCCGGGTTTGCCCGCATGAGTGGTGTGAAGCCCAACCAATCGATCATCAATATGAGATACCGGTAAAACTTCTTTCGAAGCTGAAGAGAGTAAAACTTCATCGGCACTGAAAACCTCTTCCTTGGTGATTTTGCGTAAAACAAAAGGAATGCTCTGTGCTTTGCACATCTCATCTATCAACCCGTAACGAATGCCTTCCAGAATCAAATGATCTTTAGGTGGAGCAAATACAGTACCATTTTTGACAATCCACACATTGCTTGAAGAAGCTTCGCTTAAATAATCACCTCTGAACATAATGGTCTCTGTTGCACCAACATCTGCGCTAATTTGACGTGCAAACACTGCCCCTAATAGGCTCGTGCTTTTGATATGCGCCTTTTCCCACCGAAAGTCATGAGCGCTGACGCACTTAACGCCAGTTGCCCTGATCTCAGGGGAAACTGGTTTGAATGGATTTGCCATCATAAACACCGTAGGAACACAGTCTGCAGGCATTGCATGGTCGCGAGGTGCTACCCCTCGACTGATTTGTATGTAGATGATTTGTTGGGTATGCTCGACTTTTTGATTTGTTGTTTGAGCAAAATGGGACGCCAATTGTTGAACTAAATTGAGCCACTCACTCTTAGAGTATGGGTTGGGAATTCGAAGTTCCAGTAATGAACGATCCAGGCGCGCCATGTGCTGCTCAAAGCGAAAGGGTTGTCCCTGGTAAAGTGGAACGACCTCGTATACCCCGTCTCCAAAGATAAACCCTCTGTCTAGCACACTAATTTTTGCTTCTCTCAAAGGGCAGAACTCGCCGTTTAAATAGCAAATAGTGTCAGGGAGATTGGTTGCGGTGGAGGCGTAAGGGTGGTTTTTAGAAGACATCCCTAAATTATCCAACTTTTTCTAATCTTACGGCGTATGTGTACTAAAGAGATAGTTAAGGATTACAAATGGTACTATTTTGAAAATGAATGTTGTCCTGGCTACAAATTTTGAAGTTTAATGATGGTTGGCCATTCAAATACCTCTATAATCGCAGGCTTTGCTAGGGGTTTCTAGGTAAACAGTTTCGGTTGCATATGGATGCATCCAGCTTTTGATCTAACAGCCCGGCCTAAAGTGAAAATCATTGATGTCACAAGACTTGATTAATGAAGAAGAAGTTGATGACTTTAGGCCGCTGACCCCAGAGCAAGCCAATGCTTGGCGGCGTAAATTTCCTCAAGAAAACGTCTGGCACGTGTTGAAAATTCAGTGTTGTGTGGGCGGCTTTGTAGCTCTGCTTGCTTTTTTTGTACAAGAGGCGCTGAGGGTTACGGGACTTGGGTTGTCGGCGCTCTACGGAGTTTCGACGGTGATCATTCCGGCTGCAATTTGCGCTAGAGGGCTTGGTTCTAGGTTTGGCGGCGGCGGTGTTGCCGCAAGTGTTGCGAAGTTTTTTGTTTGGGAGTTTGCTAAAGTGGCGTTGTCTGTATCAATGCTGATGCTGGCTCCCAAGATTTTGAGTGAAGATTTAAGTTGGCCTGCTTTAATGGCGGGTTTGGTGTTTACTTTCAAGGGTTTTTGGGCATTTGTGGTTTGGCGACAATTTGTGCCGGCCAAAAGCGTCTAGAGGCTTGGGAAGATAATTTTTAAAAGAACGGACTATGTCAGTAGAAGTTGAAAGCGCTCCTACAGCTGGTGAATATATAGGTCACCACCTTACGCATCTGCAAAACAAGCCGATGTCTGGCATTATTGACTTTTCTGTTTACAACTTAGACTCCATTTTCTGGGCCGTATTGTTGGGCGTAGTGGGTGCATTCTGTCTATGGAATGCGGCTCGTAAGGTTACTCCTGGTGTGCCAAGTCGCTTTCAGGCTGCGGTAGAAATCTTGTTTGAGTTGGTGGATAACCAATCAAAAGCCATTATTCACAATGAGCGAAGCCGCGCGGTTGTGGCGCCTTTGGCGTTGACTGTGTTTGTGTGGATTTTCATGATGAACGCGATGGATTTGTTGCCCGTCGACTTGCTGCCTTGGATTTGGGGTCGGGTGTTTGAGGCGGCCGGAGAGAGTCCTCACCATGCTTTTTTGCGTGTAGTTCCTACGGCTGATCTTTCAACTACACTTGGTTTATCAACTTCTGTGCTATTGATTTGTATTGTTTACAACATCAAAATCAAAGGTTTTGGTGGCTGGGCTCATGAATTGTTCACTGCTCCGTTTGGGTCGCATCCGATTTTGTGGCCTATAAATTTTTTGATGCAGTTGATCGAGTTTGCGGCTAAAACTGTCTCTCACGGGATGCGACTTTTTGGAAACATGTACGCCGGCGAATTGGTGTTCATGTTGATTGCTTTGATGGGTGGTTCTGCTGCAATTTCGTTGCCTGGAATTTTGTTGCCTATTGGGCAAATTATTGCTGGAACAATTTGGGCCATCTTCCATATTTTGATCATCACGCTTCAGGCCTTCATCTTTATGATGTTGACTTTGGTGTATGTCGGTCAGGCGCATGACGCGCATTGATTGGGTAATCTTTTTTTAACCTTTCCATTTTTTATTTGACAACAGGAGCTATCAATGGAACATGTACTCGGTTTTGTAGCACTCGCCGCAGGCTTGATCATCGGACTGGGCGCGATTGGCGCTTGTATCGGAATTGGCATCATGGGTAGTAAATACCTTGAAGCGGCTGCGCGTCAGCCAGAGCTGATGAATGAGCTGCAAACAAAAATGTTTTTGCTTGCTGGTTTGATTGACGCCGCATTCTTGATTGGTGTGGGTATCGCGATGATGTTTGCTTTTGCAAACCCCTTCGTTTTAAAGTAATTTGTACAACCGCTCATAGAAAGGTGTTGCCGTGAGTATCAATGCAACGCTGTTTGTTCAGGCTATCGTATTTGCTATTTTGGTGTGGTTCACGATGCGATTCGTGTGGCCCCCTATTGCACATGCTTTAGATGAGCGAGCTGAAAAAATAGCACACGGTCTAGCTGCTGCAGAGCATGCAAAAATCGAGCTCTCCAACGCGCACAAGGAGGTTGAGTTAAGACTTAACCAAACACGTGCAGAGGGGGCTGGAATTGTTGCAAACGCAGAGCGCCGCGCACAAGCCCTTATTGATGAGGCTAAATTGACGGCTTCTGAAGAGGCTAGCAAAATCATTGCAGCCGCAAGAGTTGAGGCTGAGCAGCAAATTGTTCGAGCCAAAGAAGCTTTGCGCAACGAAGTCGCTGAATTGGCTGTCAAAGGAGCGGAGCAGATACTGCGAAAAGAAGTGAATGCTTCTGTTCATGCAGATTTGTTGGCTCGTTTGAAGACTGAGCTGTAAGAGGGCATATGGCAGAACTTGCAACAATTGCGCGACCCTATGCGGAGGCACTTTTCAAGTCCCAGGGCTTGGGTGCACCGCAAGAGACGGCAGATTTGCTGGACACACTTGCTATGATTGCGGATGACGTTCGGGTGCAGCAATACACGCTGGATCCTAAAGTTTCTGTAGATCAAGTGATGGACTTGTTGGCTTCGGTTTTGAAAATTAAGCTTTCTCAAGGAGCTCTTAATTTTCTGCACACTTTGCTAGAACATGGTCGCTTGAGTGTTCTGCCAGAAGTGGCGCATCAGTACAGAGCATTGTTGAATGCCCAATCAGGATTTTCTGAGGCGGTAATTTACAGTGCTTATCCCTTGGACGCGGCTGCCAAAGCGGCTGTGACCCAGGTTTTGGAAAAACGCTTTTCACGTCAATTGCAAACTAGTGTTGAAATTGATGAGAGCCTAATAGGCGGCGTTAGAGTGGTGGTGGGCGACGAAGTACTCGATACTTCTGTGAAGTCCCGCCTTGAAGAAATGAAAGTAGCCTTGACCTCGTAATCGAGTTCTGGGCAAGACCCTTAAATAAGAAAGAAGGAAAGAGTCATGCAACTCAATCCCGCAGAAATCTCCGAACTCATCAAGAGTCGAATCGAAGGATTGGCTCCCAGTGCCGATATTCGTAATCAAGGTACGGTTATCTCCGTCAGTGACGGTATTTGCCGCATCCACGGACTAAGCGATGTGATGCAAGGGGAAATGTTGGAATTTCCAAATAATACATTTGGATTGGCCCTAAACCTAGAGCGCGATTCCGTTGGCTCTGTGATTTTGGGTGATTATGAGCACATTTCTGAGGGCGACACTGTTAAGTGTACTGGCCGTATTTTGGAAGTGCCAGTCGGTCCAGAGCTGATTGGTCGAGTTGTTAATGCGCTGGGTCATCCAATCGATGGCAAGGGGCCCATTAATGCAAAGATGACGGACGTTATTGAGAAGGTTGCGCCGGGCGTTATTGCTCGTCAATCCGTTTCTCAGCCGATGCAAACAGGTTTGAAATCTATCGACTCAATGGTACCAATTGGTCGTGGACAGCGTGAGTTGATCATTGGTGATAGGCAGACAGGAAAAACAGCTGTTGCGATTGATGCCATCATCAATCAAAAAGGTCAGAATATGACCTGTATCTATGTGGCTATTGGACAAAAAGCCTCATCAGTTAAAAACGTTGTGCGTGCGCTTGAGCAAGCTGGTGCGATGGACTACACGATTGTTGTTGCTGCTACAGCCTCTGAGTCTGCAGCTATGCAGTATGTTTCCGCGTATTCTGGTTGTACGATGGGCGAGTATTTCCGCGATCGCGGTCAAGACGCGCTGATCGTTTATGATGACTTGTCCAAACAAGCTGTTGCGTATCGTCAGGTTTCGTTGTTGCTGAGACGTCCTCCTGGTCGTGAAGCATACCCCGGCGATGTGTTCTATTTGCACAGCCGACTGTTAGAGCGCGCTGCACGAGTCAACGAACATTATGTTGAAGAATTTACAAAGGGCGCTGTAAAAGGAAAAACAGGATCTTTAACCGCTCTTCCTATTATTGAAACACAAGCTGGCGACGTATCCGCTTTCGTCCCAACGAACGTTATTTCAATCACGGATGGGCAGATCTTCTTGGAAACAAGTTTGTTCAACTCTGGCATACGTCCTGCTATTAACGCAGGTATCTCTGTTTCTCGTGTCGGTGGTGCAGCCCAAACCAAGCTCATTAAGAATTTATCAGGCGGTATTCGTACTGACTTAGCGCAGTACCGTGAATTGGCAGCATTTGCGCAGTTTGCGTCCGACTTGGATGAAGCAACAAGAAAGCAGTTGGATCGTGGAGCTCGAGTAACTGAATTGCTTAAGCAAGCGCAGTACAGCCCGCTGAACATTAGCTTGATGGGAGCAACTTTATTTGCAGTCAATAAGGGCTATTTGGATGATATTGCTGTGAACAGAGTTTTAGCCTTTGAGGCTGGACTTCATGGTCACTTAAAAGACCAACACGCCGCACTTCTTGCTAAGTTAGAAAAAGACAAGGCTATGGACAAGGACGCTGAGGCTGAATTAACAACAGCTTTGGTCGAGTTTAAAAAGTCTTTTGTTTAAACCGTACCTGACACACTAAGGAACCTTTAATGGCAGCAGGTAAGGAAATCAGAGGCAAGATCAAATCGGTAGAAAATACCAAGAAGATCACAAAAGCCATGGAAATGGTGGCCGCATCCAAAATGAGGAAAGCTCAGGACAGGATGCGTGCTGCTAGACCCTACAGTGAAAAGATTAAAAAAATCGCATGTCATTTGGGGCAGGCTAATCCAGAGTACGTTCATCCTTTTATGGAAATCAATCATTCAAAGGGTGTTGGCTTTATAGTTGTGTCGACCGACAAAGGTCTATGTGGTGGACTTAACACCAACATGCTGCGTATTGTGGGTCAAAAAATTAAAGAGCTTCAGGCAGCAGGACACAGTGCTAAAGCAATGGCAATTGGCAACAAGGGGCTTGGCTTTTTGAATCGATCGGGTGTCGAGGTTGTTTCTCAGGTGACTCAGCTAGGGGATACGCCCCATTTGGATAAGCTCATTGGCCCGGTCAAAGTACTGTTAGACGCCTATATTGCCAGAGAGATCAACTCCGTATATCTTTGCTACACAAAATTCATCAATACGATGAAGCAAGAACCCGTGGTTGAGAAGTTACTTCCGCTGTCTGGTGATGAAATCAAGACATCCCACAAGAAAAACAGCTGGGATTACTTGTATGAGCCTGATGCGCATACAGTGATTGACGATTTGTTGATTCGCTACATTGAAGCTTTGGTCTATCAGGCATTGGCTGAAAACATGGCTTCGGAACAATCTGCAAGGATGGTTGCAATGAAGTCTGCAACAGACAACGCGGGCAGTGTAATTGGTGAACTTAAGCTGATCTACAACAAAACTCGTCAGGCCGCGATTACCAAAGAGCTTTCAGAGATCGTTGCCGGTGCGGCAGCGGTGTAACAAGAATTTATATTTATGGAGCAAAAAATGGCTCAAGCGCAAGGAAAAATTGTTCAGTGTATTGGTGCGGTGGTTGACGTTGAGTTTCCACGAGATCACATGCCAAAAGTTTATGATGCACTCAAGTTAGAGGGCACAGCTTTAACTTTGGAAGTTCAGCAGTTGCTGGGCGACGGTATCGTGAGAACGATTGCTCTCGGTAGCTCTGACGGTCTGCGTCGTGGCTTGATGGTTAGCAATACTGGCGATGCGATTCAAGTGCCTGTTGGTAAAGCAACACTTGGGCGGATTATGGATGTATTGGGTCAGCCTATTGATGAGCGCGGTCCAGTTAATTCAACCAAAACAGCGTCTATTCATAGAAAAGCGCCTGAATATGATGAGCTCTCACCGTCAACAGAGTTATTAGAGACAGGTATCAAGGTTATTGACTTGGTTTGTCCATTCGCTAAGGGCGGTAAGGTTGGCTTGTTCGGCGGTGCAGGTGTGGGTAAGACCGTTAACATGATGGAGTTGATTAACAACATCGCCAAAGCCCACTCAGGACTATCCGTGTTTGCGGGTGTTGGAGAGCGTACTCGTGAAGGTAATGACTTTTACCACGAGATGATGGAGTCTAATGTTGTGGTCTCTGACAACTTAGAAGAGTCTAAGGTAGCGATGGTTTACGGGCAGATGAACGAGCCTCCAGGCAACCGTTTACGTGTTGCGCTTACAGGTTTGACGATTGCAGAATCATTCAGGGATGAGGGCAGAGACGTTCTTTTCTTCGTTGACAACATCTACCGCTACACACTCGCTGGTACAGAAGTATCTGCGTTGTTAGGACGTATGCCTTCCGCGGTGGGTTACCAGCCGACTCTTGCAGAAGAGATGGGCCGACTCCAAGAACGTATTACTTCGACAAAGGTGGGTTCAATTACGTCTATTCAAGCTGTGTATGTGCCAGCGGATGACTTGACAGATCCTTCACCAGCGACTACTTTTGCCCACTTGGATTCAACAGTTGTGTTGAGTAGGGATATTGCTGCTTTGGGTATTTACCCAGCTGTGGATCCATTAGACTCAACAAGTCGTCAACTTGATCCGCATGTTGTGGGTGAAGAGCACTATCAAACAGCTCGCTTGGTTCAAGGTACATTGCAACGCTACAAGGAACTGAGAGATATTATTGCGATTTTGGGAATGGACGAGCTTGCTCCCGAGGACAAGTTAACCGTTGCCCGCGCACGTAAGATTCAGCGTTTCCTCTCACAACCCTTCCACGTGGCTGAGGTGTTTACAGGCACTGCAGGAAAGTATGTCACCTTAGCTGAAACGATTCGTGGTTTCAAAATGATTGCTAACGGTGAGTGCGATCACTTGCCAGAGCAAGCCTTTTACATGGTCGGAACGATCGATGAGGCTATTGAGAAGGCCAAGAAGATTTAATAGGATTGGGGAGTGAATCCAATAGGAATTGAATCACTCCTCTAATAAACGAAAGTTATTACATGACAAGCACCTTTCACGTAGATGTCGTAAGTGCTGAGGAGGCAATCTTCTCAGGCGAGGCGAGTTTTGTAGTGCTTCCCGGAGAGTCAGGTGAGTTGGGGATATTCCCGCGACATACTCCGCTTATCACTCGGATACGTCCAGGCTCAGTACGTATTAAGCTCGAAGATGGAACGGAAGAAATGGTCTTTGTTGCTGGGGGAATATTAGAAGTTCAACCCAACGGAGTGACCGTGTTATCTGATACCGCAGTCAGAGCCAAAGACTTAGACGAAGAAAAAGCGACACATGCCAAGTTGGCTGCCGAAGAGGCTCTTAAGAATGCGAAGGGCGGTCAAGATTTAGCCAGAGCACAGTCTGAGTTGGTGATACTCGCAGCTCAATTGGCCGCAGTTAGACGTTTACACGGCAAGAAAAGATAGGCTGATCAGCTACTTCTTTCATCTTAATAGATTTAAATACACAAAGTATTAATCCAATTAAGAATGCCATGACAAAAACAAAGCAACATGAAGCTGCCACTATAGGCGGCTCATCGGATGAAGTAGAAGCCGCCTTTTACGACGCTTTACAAAACGCAGATCTTGAAAAACTAATGTCTTGCTGGGGTGACGAGGATGAAATCGTTTGCATCCATCCAGGAGGTCCTCGAATCATCGGGCTTGCAGCTATAAGGGCGTCCTTTGAGGCTATGTTTGCAAATGGAGCGCTTCAAGCTCATCCTGAACGTGTAATCAAATTAAGCTCACTCACAAGTGCTGTTCATAGTGTCGTAGAACGTGTGGAGGTGATGCTCCCCGATGGTCCCCAAAAAGCATACACATCAACGACGAATGTATACCAAAGGACAGCCCAGGGTTGGAAATTGGTAATACACCACGCCAGTCCTGGCTCACCAACCGAGTTAAAGGATGTGAGCCTACCAACTCAGGTGTTGCATTGAACTGGGGGTATGAACCCCCTACTTGGCTGCCAGGTGGCCATACCCAAACGATATATCCTTCCCTCTTCGCACGCCACCTCTATCCAGATCAGATCACTTGGCGTCGAGAGCGCTTAAGCACAAAAGACAGTGATTTTGTGGACATTGACTGGTCAGGGCGCGCGCTTGAAATGGAGTCACTGATTGTTTTATTTCACGGCCTAGAGGGCAGTTCGCAAAGCCATTATGCGCGTGCTTTTGCGCACTACCTGCAAGGCAGCGGAGTTGGGCTGTGCGTGCCTCACTTTAGAGGTTGTAGCGGGGACATTAACAAAGCACCGCGAGCCTATCACAGCGGAGATTATGAAGAGGTAGGGTGGATATTAGGTCAAATAAGAGAGAGATTTCAAGGTGAGGTTGGTGCCTTCGGAGTCTCGCTGGGTGGGAATGCTCTTTTACGCTGGGCACAAGAGGCAGGGGAAGATGCAAATCGATTTGTAAAAGGGGTTGGATCCATCTGTGCGCCACTAGATCTAATGCAAAGTGGTCTACAAATCGGGCGAGGAATCAATCACTGGTTGTATGAACGTAGGTTCTTAACGACAATGAAAGTAAAAGCCAGACAAAAAATCAAACAGTTTCCGGGGCTTTTTGATATCCAAAAAGTGATGAACTCCAAGAGCTTATTTGAGTTTGATAATTACTTCACTGCTCCGGTGCACGGATTCAAAGATACGGTGGATTATTGGACAAATTGCTCGTCCAATTTAAGAATGCAAGATATCAAAGTGAGACATGTCGTAATCAATGCCCTAAATGACCCTTTCATTCCAGCCCAATCACTCCCTAGGTTAAACGACTTTAACTCTTACGGTACCCCGGTCTATACAAAGGAGGGAGGGCATGTCGGTTTTGCTCAATCAGCCTTTCCTGGGGAATTAAATGCATTACCAAAGCTTGTAACGACATGGATGAAATCGTAAAAAAAGCAATTCAGAAATGGCCAGATGTACCTGCTTGTTACGGTTGGTTGGGACTTGACAGCCGAGGAGACTGGTTTTTGCGTGACGATCAAGTACAAAGAATTGGAAACTTTGATGTGTCCAAAGGAACCAAGCTCAGTCACCGAAAATTAATTGAATTTATAGGTAGGAATTATCAACAAGATGATAGGGGTCAATATTTTTTTCAAAATGGACCTCAAAAAGTGTTTGTGGAGTTGGAGCTTACCCCTTGGGTACTAAGATTTGATTTTGAAACGAGGGTTGTGACTCAAACCCAACAACATGTCATTACTACACAGGCCTATACGGATGAACTAGGGCGAGTTTATTTAGAGACCGAGCTAGGAATAGGGCTAGTGCATACGATGGATATGGACCTCATGGCTGATGAGTTAGCCAAAGAGAGGTGGAGTCTAAAGGAATTGAAGGTTAAAGAATTAGAGGAAAAATTTAACTTTATTAAAAGTCCAGCGCATGAAAAAAGCCAGTCAAGAGTTGTCTAGGACTGGCTGATTGAAACGGACTAACGCCGTGTGAGCCTCAAGGGTGAGGCCCATGCTGGAGTTGTTTATTTGGCAGGCATTGAAGGCATAGAGTTTTCACCGACTGCAGGGCTAGGAGCTTTAGGTTCTGCAAATTTAGCGCCTCCTGCATTTGCCATGTACACCACAGCACGACCGATCTCGATATCATCATACTCGCCGCCGCCTTGAGCTCCCATATTGCCTTTGCCCTTCAGTGCAGAGGTTAACAAAGCTTCATAGCCTTTTTTAATTCTGGGTCCCCAAGCGCTTGCATCACCAAATTTGGGGGAGCCAAGAGCACCAATGGTATGGCAAGTTGTGCACTGTCCTTTGAATACTTGCTCACCTGATTTGAGCTCGCGGTTTGCGTCTCTGATGTCGACTATGCCTACTTTCTGAATATGATCAATGACAGATTTATTCAGATCAGGGGATCCCTCAGCTGTTTTGTTGGCGGACCCTACAAAATAAACCAAACCAATAATGATGAATATGGGAAGAACAAATGAGAAAAGGACAACCCATAAAAACTGCTTTGGCGTTTTGATGGGGCCGCTGTGGTCTTGCTCGTCGTGATCGCTCATAAGTTCCTCTGATAGGCTTAGTCGTTTAAGAAGGAGAGATTATAGTGGGGCTAGAAAACGAATGCACAATCATCCAAAATAATGCGCTGAACCCATAAAGATTGCACGCAAACCTACTCAAAGAGAAGTGGTGAAACGCCTACAATAAAGATCTGTTGAATATAACGACGTGCGGCTGTAGCTCAGTGGATAGAGTATTGGCCTCCGAAGCCAAGGGTCGTGGGTTCGATCCCCGCCAGCCGCACCAAAACTTGGGGTCCACTACCGGACACACGGGTTACAGATCGTACCTATCTCATAAGAGGTCCTGTGCATTGATTGTGTAGACCTTAGGCTTGGTGTGTATTTTCCGGCTTATATGCAGGAGTGTGCACTAACTTTTTTTTCAAGGCCCCTCAATATCGAAGGGGTCAGTTCCTATGTGAGCTACCTGTATCGCCGTCCTTAGTGAGGTTTAATGCTAAGTTGTAGAGCTCGTTTTTAGAGGCACCTGTGAGCAATTGTGCCAATTTAACAGAGCCTTTAAGTGAGAGTTCAGATAGTAAGACTTTTAAGATCTCGACGTAGGGTGCGGTATCAGACTGAGCGCCTTGTGGGGATACATGGACAATGAGAGCAAATTCACCGCGTGTGCGGTTTCTGTCAGCGCCCAGCCAGGTGCTGAGTTGGTCAGCGGGTAAAGTGATAATTTGTTCGTATTGTTTTGTAAGTTCCCGGCCCACAGTCACGTGACGGTGTCCAAGACAGGAGAGCGACTGGGCGAGCGCTTCAATTCTGTGCGGTGCCTCAAGTAAAACAGTGGGTACATGGGTCTGTTCAATGGACTTAATTTGTCTGTCCCGCTCGGTTGCCTTAGTCGATAAAAAGCCTAAAAAATGAAAGCCAGATTGACCCATCAGACCGCTGACACTCAAAAGCGTTGTGACGCTGCTAACGCCAGGAATGGGAACAACTTTAAAGCCTGCCGTTTGTACACAGTGCACCAGCCAGGCTCCAGGATCACTGATGCTTGGGGTGCCGGCGTCGCACAAAAACGCGATGCGCGCGCCTTGCTCTAATTTGGTAATGATTTGGGGAGACAACTCGGCTTCATTGTGTTGATGTAGGGCAATCCATGCGCCGTGAGGTTTATCAATCCCATAGCTATTTAGTAAATTCTTGGACTCGCGTGTGTCCTCGCAGGCCAAATAATCACACAGGGATAGGGTATGAATAGCGCGCAAAGTAATATCGGCCAAATTACCAATTGGAGTTGCAACCACAAAAAGACAGCCATTGGGAAAGTCTTGACTGGAGCATGCTTGCGAGGCTGTAGAAAGTGCGTTTGCGTAGCTTAGATTCAAATGACGGTCCTCGGTATTCAAAGTAGTTATGACTAACTTCAGTTAAGGTCTGAGAATACCTCATTTGCGGCTTGTTACGGGATGGGAGGTCATTAAGTATCATTACAATGAGGGCACACTGGCGAGAGGACTAAAATAACAGGGGTCCACCACAAGCGCAACACTACAGCGGTACCATTAAAAAATGTTAGAACAACGAATAGAGCAACAATTCATAGATAGTGCGGATTTAAAGTACCAAGCAGCTCAGGTTTTAAATAAACCAATATTGGCTGCGATTCAAGCCATACTGTCTTGTGTAACAAGTGGTGGCAAAGTGCTTGCATGCGGAAACGGTGGCTCAGCAGCCGATGCACAGCACTTTGCAGCAGAATTTGTAGGTCGTTTTGAGAGAGAACGACCCGAGCTTGCTGCCATTGCGCTCACAACCGATACATCGATTTTGACAGCTATTGGCAATGACTACGACTTTAATCAAATATTTTCAAAACAAGTACGGGCATTAGGCCAGGGCACTGATGTTTTGCTGGCTATATCAACAAGTGGAAACTCTGCAAATGTCTTGGCCGCTATCAACGCAGCTCATGAGCGCGAGATGACGGTTATTGCTTTGACCGGAAAGAGTGGGGGCAAAATAGCCAAAGCATTGAAAGAAACGGATGTAAACATTTGCGTTCCAAGCGAGCGCACAGCAAGAATCCAAGAGGTACATCTGTTGGTGTTGCACTGCATATGCGACGGGGTAGATTACCAGTTATTAGGTGAGGCGGACAATATATGATGAAACTAAGAATCGTGACTTTGAAATCAGCTGTGTGCATTTTGGGATGCACATTACTCTTGAGTGCATGCGCTCCTTTGCTCCTTGGTGGGATGGCGGGTACTGTGGTGGTTGCGACCGATCGTCGTACATCGGGTATACAACTAGAGGATGAGGAAATAGAGCTGCGCGCGGCGTCTCGGATCAGGGAAATGTTTGGAGATAGAGTTCACGTTAACGTCAACAGTTTTAATTTACAAGTACTCTTGACAGGGGAGGTGCCTACGGACCGTGATCGCCAAGCTGTTTATAAAATCGTCTCTGAAGTTGAGAACGTCAGAAAGATACTCAACGAAGTCGTTATTGGACCCGTATCCAGTTATGCCGACAGATCTCACGATGTACTCTTGTCCAGTAAGGTCAAGGCGGGCATCATTGATGCCAAAGATTTAATGGTAAACACCTTTAAAATTATTGCAGAGCACGACAACATTTACTTAATGGGTCGAGTAACCCCCAACGAAGCGAACAGAGCCACAGAGATTGCCAGAAACGTAGGCGGTGTAAAGCAAGTGGTCCGCGTTTTCCAACTCTTAACGGATGATGAGTTGCGGGCGATCAATCCGCCCATCTCTAGTGGAACGCCTCCAAGCGGTCCTGGACCAAGATAAAGGGTTGTTCTTTCAAGATCATAAAAGGGGCTGATTGATCAATCAGCCCCTTTTATGATTGGTGATCCTCTTAACCTAAAGTAGAGGAAGTAAACCCCTCGTAGAAGGGCCTAAGAGGCTAAGGGGTTTGAACGGGGCTAAAGACATAAGCGCCCGACATAAGTGCCCGACATAAGTGCCCATAGGAGCTGGTTATTTAAGTCGTTTGATCAAGCTTGATGTGTCCCAGCGATTACCGCCCATCTTTTGTACGTCAGCATAGAACTGGTCAACCAAAGCGGTTACTGGGACACGAGCTCCGTTTCTCTTGGCCTCGTCCATTACAAGCCCCAAGTCCTTGCGCATCCAGTCCACCGCAAAGCCAAAGTTAAACTGATCGGCAACCATAGTTTTGCCGCGGTTATCCATTTGCCAACTTTGGGCCGCACCTTTGCCAATGACGTCCAACACCAGATTCATATCTAGGCCCGCCTGGGATCCAAAAGCGATGCCTTCACTCAAAGCTTGAACAAGTCCCCCTATACAGATTTGGTTGACCATCTTGGTGAGTTGACCGGCACCGGAATCGCCCATGAGGGTGAAGGCCCTTGAAAAGGCCATGGCAATCGGCTTGACGGCTTCAAATGGTGTGGATTCACCACCGCACATGACCGTTAGTAATCCGTTTTGAGCGCCTGCTTCACCCCCTGAGACTGGAGCGTCCACAAAGTGCACGCCTATGTCTTTGGCCGCTGCGTGAATCTCCCTAGCAACATTGGCTGAGGCAGTTGTGTGGTCTACCAGAATAGTCCCCGCCTTCATGCCTGCTAGAGCACCGTGCTCACCAAAAATAACAGAGCGCAAATCCTCATCATTGCCAACGCAGCAAAAGACAATTTGAGATCCTTGAGCGGCCTCTTTGGGAGTCGCTGCGGATTTGGGAGATTTAGAGCTCGCAAACTCCGTGGTCCAAGATTTTGCTTTTGCACTAGAGCGGTTGTAAACAGTAACACTATGACCTGCACTGGCGAGATGACCTGCCATGGGGTACCCCATAACGCCTAGGCCGATAAATGAAACTTGGGTCGAAGGTGCGGAGTCGTAGGTTTTGGGTTTGATGCTTGACATAACTAAGTGTGAATGATTTGAAAAACCATAATCATAGAGCCTTATTGAAGGTAATTTCAATAGACATTAACGTCAATGAGAGACAAAATCCAAAATGAGGCCAATAGAATACATCCATGACAGAATTATTAGAACTTAATTTAAACGCCGTTAAACAGGAAATCCAAGCGAGCGCGCTTCTCGCTGATCGCGACCCTGGAGAGATAACCCTGCTTGCTGTTTCAAAAACAGTAGGGGCACAAAGGGTCAAAGAAATGGCCGCTTTAGGGCAACTCAATTTTGCTGAAAACTATGTCCAAGAAGGCGTTGAGAAAATTCAAATACTTCAAAATGAGGTTTCAATTCATAATTTGATTTGGCACTTCATCGGACCGTTACAGAGCAATAAAACCAGACTTGTTGCAGAAAATTTTGATTGGGTGCAAACCATTGATCGACTCAAAATCGCACAAAGACTCAGCGAACAAAGGCCCCGAAATTTAAAACCCCTGCAGTTGTGTATTCAAGTCAACATCGACGCGGGATCCACCAAATCGGGCGTCAGCCCTGGTGAAGCTTTGGCGCTTGCAAAGGAGGTGATGCAATTGCCGCATACGGTCTTAAGGGGGCTGATGACAATACCCGATCCGGTGCAGGGTTTAGATGCGCAAATGCAAATTCACACCAAAGCAAGGGATCTCTTTCTAAGCCTTAAAGAGCAGCTGCAAAACGAACATTTTGATACCCTCTCAATGGGCATGAGTGCGGATATGAGGGCGGCGATTGGCGCCGGCACAACGATGCTCCGAGTGGGCACAGCACTGTTTGGCGCCCGAAAAAAGCTTACATGAACTAAGATTCATCCCCCTTGTGGTGAGAACTTTACAATAGGGTCAAAGTCTCAAGGCTTGTTTGGGTTCCGCCTAGAAGCGGGGTAGCGTTGGGTGTGCAACTTGCCCGTGATGTATGACCTGACGACCATATTCAACACAGCGTTGTAGGGTCGGGATGACCTTGCCGGGATTTAAAAGTGATTGTGGATCAAATGCGCGTTTGATACTGAACATTTGCTCCCTCTCCTCGGGTGTAAACTGAACGCACATGCTGTTTAGTTTTTCCACGCCTACGCCGTGTTCCCCTGTCACCGTTCCACCCATTTGAACACTGGTTTCTAATATATCTGCTCCAAAGAGTTCAGCACGGTGGAGTTGATCTGGATCATTTGCATCAAACATAATCAGTGGATGCAGGTTGCCGTCCCCAGCGTGGAATACGTTGGCACAACGCAGTTGATATTTTTGCTCCATCTGCGCAATGGCTTGTAATATATCGGCGAGGCGTTTGCGAGGAATCGTGGAGTCCATGCACATGTAATCAGGACTGATACGGCCACTGGCTGGAAAGGCATTCTTACGGCCACTCCAAAAACGCAGTCTCTCCGATTCAGATTGACTGATGAAAATTGCCGTCGCACCACTCTTTTTTAGGACCTCGCTCATGCGCTCTATCTCTTCAGCAACCTCCTCACGAGTTCCATCAGATTCACACAACAAAATAGCCTGTGCATTAAGATCGTAGCCAGCGTGCACAAAATCCTCGACTGCAGCGGTCATGGGCTTATCCATCATCTCCAGTCCAGCCGGAATAATGCCTGCCGCTATGATCGCAGCGACCGCATCGCCAGCCTTTCTAAGATCATCAAAGCTGGCCATGATGCAGCGCGCCAACTCGGGCTTTGGAGTCAGTTTAACGGTAACTTCAGTGGTGATGGCCAGCATACCCTCGGAGCCAACGACGAGCGGCAACAAATCTAGTCCAGGACTATCTAATGCGTCCGAGCCGAACTCAATGGGCTCACCGCTCACAGTAAACCCTTTTACTTTGAGCACGTTGTGAAGGGTCAGCCCGTACTTTAAACAATGCACGCCACCTGAGTTCTCAGCTACGTTGCCCCCAATCGTACAGGCGATCTGACTCGACGGATCTGGCGCGTAGTACAGCCCGAACTCAGACACAGCTTCGCTGATACTTAAATTGCGCACGCCGCACTGAACCAATGCAGTTCGACTCACCAAATCAATGTCCAAGATTTGGTTAAACCTGGCCATGGATAAGGTGACTCCCTTGATGCTGGGCATAGCACCGCCCGATAGGCCTGTGCCAGCGCCGCGAGCAATCACAGGCACACCCAGCGCGTGACATACCTTTAAGACGGCTTGAACTTCTTGTGTGGTCCGGGGAATCGCAACACAAAGTGGTCGTTGTCTGTAAGCTGTTAAGCCGTCGCACTCATAAGGTGTTGTATCTTCGGGTGTGAACAAAATATCTTCTGCAGCAAGCACTCTTGATAAAGCTTGCACAACGCTAGATTGCAACTGCACAGATAGCAACTGCTCTGGGGGCGGGACTAAATCAGTCTCAGTCTCATCCAACTCTTCTTCGGTTCCAAATATCAACGACATGGCGATTACCTCATATTTGCCGACCAGGGGCGGGGGATTCTTTATTAAAGTAGGGCCGTTTCCTTATTTGAACACAACCGTTTTGTGTCCATTAATGAGAACTCGGTGCTCGCAGTGCCACTTAACGGCGCGGGCCAATACTTGCCCCTCAGTGTCTCGTCCTATGGCGGTTAAATCATCAACGCTTTTGCTGTGATCAACCCGGGCAACGTCTTGCTCGATGATGGGGCCTTCGTCCAAATCAGCGGTTACATAATGAGCAGTTGCTCCGATGAGTTTGACCCCTCTGTCATGCGCTTGGTAGTAAGGTTTGGCACCTTTAAAACTGGGTAAAAAGCTGTGGTGGATATTTATAGCTCGCCCAGATAACTTACGGCATAAATCGTTCGATAAGATCTGCATATAACGAGCCAAAATAACCAACTCGGTGCCCTCGGACTCAAGAATTTCGTACTGACGCGCCTCCGCTTGCTCTTTCGTCGCTTGCGTGACTGCAATGTGATGAAACGGCACGTTATAACTTGCCGCGAGTTGGTAAAAATCTTTGTGATTACTGATAATGGCTTTAAGGTCAAGTTTTAACAAACCACTCTTCCAGCGAAAGAGAAGATCGTTCAGGCAGTGGCCATCTTTGCTCACAAAAATAACTGTCTTCAAAGGGCGCGTTGCATCATGCAGTGTGCATTTCATGTTTTGCTCGGCGGCAAATGCATCAAGTTCGGGTTGAAGTGCGCTGATTTCCCTTGGACTTGCAAATTGCACACGCATAAAAAACAGGCCCGTGCCCACATCGTTGAACTGAGCCGCCTCTTCGATATTGGCGGTTTGGGACAAAAGAAAAGCCGATACAGCGTGGACTATGCCAGGCCGGTCCGGGCAGTGGAGGTTCAAAATGTAAGTATTCATAGCCTCAATTGTAGGATTAGAAGTAAAAACGTGCACGCACAGCATTTTGAGCCGAATAAGGGCGATAATTTTGCTCCTACTGATGTCGTTTTGATTTGGATTTTGCGACTCTTCTCACTTAACGCCTTGGCGCTTCAGTCCTTTACGGTGAACGACTCGAAGTCCGATCTAAAACGCAATCTAGTAGCGCAAGTTTATAACGTAACCGAATAGAGAGTAATTCGATGAATCGTATCCTGGTCACTGGGGGAGTTGGTTATATTGGTTCGCACACCTGCGTTGCCCTCTCAGAGGCGGGTTATGCTGTAACCATTATTGATAATCTTTGCAATAGCCGTATGGATGTTTTGTCTCGCTTGGAAAAGCTATGCCCTAAAGCGCCAGAATTTATAGAGGGAGACATCAGGGACGCTGGTTTACTGGAGCGCATTTTTGCTGAAAAAACCTATCATTCGGTCATTCATTTTGCAGGGTTAAAGGCCGTTGGTGAGTCCACTCAAGAGCCCCTCAATTATTATGACAACAATATTTGCGGAACCGTTGCTTTGCTAAATGCAATGCGTCAATTCGGACCCAAATCGATCGTCTTCTCCTCGAGTGCAACCGTTTACGGCGACCCCCACAGCGTCCCTATAAGGGAGGACTTTGCGACCTCTGCGACCAACCCCTACGGTAGGTCTAAGCTCATGATTGAGGAGATCTTGGGGGACCTGCACCTAGCGGATCCCATGTGGAAAATAGCTAGGCTGCGTTATTTCAATCCTGTTGGCGCGCATGAGTCAGGCCTTATTGGTGAGGATCCGCTGGGGGTGCCCAATAATTTAATGCCCTATGTTGCACAAGTCGCAACTGGACACAGACCCTATTTGAATGTATGGGGCAACGATTACGAAACACCCGACGGCACGGGGGTGAGAGATTACATACACGTACTAGATTTGGCTCAGGGGCATTTGGCCGCGCTGCGGTTTTTGGAGGCAAACACAGAAATGATCACGCTCAATTTGGGGACAGGGCGCGGGTACTCTGTTTTGGAGATGGTTGCAGCGTTTGAGCGAGCCTGTGGGAAACAAATTCCTTACCGCATTGCGCCAAGAAGAAGCGGTGATATCGCCCAGTGTTACGCTGATCCAACGCTTGCTTGTGAGCTTTTGAATTGGCGCGCAACTCGAGAACTCGATCAAATGTGCGCTGATGCCTGGAGATGGCAAAGTAAGCAGCAAACGCCGTAATTAGAAAAACATAAATGATCCTACACCCAGGAGTTGGGACGCGAGCAAGGAACTTAAGTTAATCGTTATGCGTTGAGCGGTTCATCAAGCTCTATGAGGCTATCTTAAGCTTTATGTTGGGCTTTTTTCACGTTTATATAGGCTGAATATAGTTACTATAATTCTTGAATCAAACAAAAGTATATAAATATGATCTTAGTGACTGGCGGAGCTGGCTTTATAGGCTCAAACTTTGTGCTCGATTGGTTGGGCGGGGGACTTGAGCCGGTTGTTAATTTAGATAAATTGACCTACGCCGGTAACCTAGAGAACCTACAGTCACTGGCGAAAAACAAAAACCATATATTTGTCAGAGGCGATATCGCAGACTCTGAGCTCGTGAGCTCCCTCCTCAATCAGCACAAAATAAGAGCGGTGGTTAATTTCGCTGCAGAAAGTCATGTTGACAGATCCATACACGGACCCATTGACTTTATTCAAACCAATGTGATGGGCACTTTTAATTTACTTGAGTGTTGCCGAAAATACTGGGGCGCTCTAAGTGGCTTAGATAAAGAGCGCTTCAGATTCTTACATGTCTCAACTGATGAAGTGTTTGGCAGCTTGGCCCGCGACGAGCCCGCATTCACCGAGAATCATCGATATGAGCCCAACAGCCCCTACTCCGCAAGTAAGGCGGCGAGCGATCACCTCGTTAGAGCCTGGCTACACACATACGGCATGCCTGTCTTGACAACCAATTGCAGTAACAATTACGGACCCTATCACTTTCCTGAAAAGTTGATTCCACTGGTCATCCACAACGCTTTGAAGGGTAAGCCGCTCCCCATCTACGGTGACGGCCAACAAATCAGAGACTGGCTTTATGTGAGCGACCACTGCTCAGCTATACGCTGCGTCCTAGAGAAGGGCGTGCTCGGTGAAACTTACAACATCGGTGGGTGCAACGAGAAAGCTAACCTAGACGTTGTTCACACAATCTGCGACTTACTGGACGCTCAAAAGCCAAGAGCAGATGGGCGCTCCTACAAAGATCAGATAACCTTCGTCACAGACCGCCCCGGACATGACAAGCGCTATGCGATGGATGCTAGCAAAATAGAGCGAGAGCTCGGATGGCGTCCAGCGCAAACTTTTGAGAGCGGAATGGCCCAAACCGTTCAGTGGTATCTCGCCAATGAGCAGTGGACTGAAAACGTCACCTCAGGCGCTTACCGGGAATGGGTTGAAAAACAATATGTAGGCGCAGCCTAATCGCTCAAGCACAGCACATGAGAACGTTACTTTTTGGTAAAGACGGGCAGTTAGGACGAGAGTTTATCCCCCACCTCAACGTCTTTAGCGAGGTATTGGCGGTCGGGCGCAATGAGTGCGATTTAAGTTGTGAGGAGAACATTCAAGCACTGATAGAGCAGTTCAGGCCTGATTTAATTATCAATGCCAGCGCTTACACAGCGGTGGACCAGGCTGAAAAAGATGCCAATACAGCGCTTCAGATCAATGCGCTTGCCCCTACTGCAATGGCAAAATCAGCGCAGCGTTTGAACTCTGCCATGGTGCATTATTCAACGGACTATGTGTTTGACGGGCTAAAGCAAGGGGCATACGAAGAACTAGACTCTTGCAATCCACTCTCTGTTTACGGATCGACCAAACTTCAGGGCGAGCACGGTGTGAGTGCGAATTGTGTGCGGCATTTGATTTTTAGGACATCTTGGGTTTTTAGTGCCCATGGAAGTAATTTTTTGAAAACCATCCTCAAGTTGGCTGCTACAAAGGAAGATCTGAGAGTCATTGACGATCAATGGGGCGCACCAACGAGCACTGAGCTGATTGTTAGGGTTTCATTGCAAGCGCTGGGAATGAACGCAGTCATCAAGAACAAAGAGCCGCCGGGGGACCAAACGATCCAACCGATGCCTCAATGGGGGATATTTAATTTGGTGGCTGGTGGAGAAACAAATTGGCACGCCTACGCGCAGTATGTTGTGAGCCTTGCTCAAGAATTGGGCATGGGGGACAAATTCTTATTAGACGCAACTAAAATCAATCCAATACCCTCTAAAGACTATCCCCAACTCGCACCTCGCCCCCTCAACTCTAGGCTCAGTACGAAAAAAATTAGAAAGGCTTTTAATCTGAATATTTCTGATTGGCGAGAAGGTGTGCAAGCGGAGTTGCAAAAAATCAAAATTCAAGGTTGATCAAAATGACCCCAGGGATAAAAAAATATTAATGATTCAAGGGTATGAACAATTAACAATTGAAAATTCAAATAGGCCATTGAGACATCAAGAGACTCGCCCAACCAAGTTCTAAGAATACTTAAATTTAAAAAAAGACGATACCTATGAAAGCACGTAAAGGAATTATTTTGGCCGGAGGGTCAGGCACAAGGCTTTATCCTGTAACGCTTGCTGTTTCAAAGCAGTTGATGCCCATTTATGACAAGCCGATGGTGTATTACCCCTTGGCAACTTTGATGCTAGCAGGTATTAAAGACGTTCTCATTATTTCTACCCCTCAAGATACGCCTCGATTTGCAGATCTTTTAAAAGATGGATCTCAGTGGGGAATGAATATTGAGTATGCAGTTCAACCCAGCCCTGACGGCTTAGCCCAGGCTTTCATTATTGGGCGTGAGTTTGTAGGAGCCAATCCCAGTGCACTTGTTTTAGGCGACAACATCTTTTACGGACATGAGTTGGTCAATCAGTTGCAACAGGCCCATGAGCTAGATCAAGGGGCTTGTGTTTTTGCATACCATGTCCAAGATCCAGAGCGCTACGGCGTCGTGGAATTTGATGAGAATAAAAAAGCCATTTCAATTGAAGAAAAACCCTCTCAACCCAAATCAAATTACGCCGTAACGGGACTGTATTTCTATGATACTCAGGTCTGTGATATTGCAGCATCGATTAAACCCTCCCCCAGGGGCGAGCTTGAAATCACGGATGTCAATAAACATTACTTGAGCCATCAGCAACTGAGCGTTGAAATTATGGGGCGTGGCTTCGCTTGGTTGGATACAGGGACACACGACTCTTTATTAGACGCGGCTCAGTTCATTGCGACCATTCAAAGACGCCAAGGACTCATGGTCGCTTGTCCAGAGGAGATTGCATGGCGTTCCAAGTGGATCAGCACAGAGCAACTGCTTCGCCTCGCGCAGCCCATAGCTAAAAACAGTTATGGTCAATATCTGCAAAACCTGGTTTGAAAACATATGCCATTTAATATTGTTGCCACTGAGCTTGAAGATGTCAAAATTTTAGAGCCCAAGGTTTACGGGGACGCAAGAGGATTTTTCTTTGAAAGCTTTAACGCAAAAGACTTTCAAAGTGCGCTCGGTACGGAGGTAGACTTTGTCCAGGATAATCACTCCAAATCAGCCAGGGGTGTGCTCAGAGGTTTGCATTATCAGATCAAGCATCCTCAGGGCAAACTGGTTCGGGTCGTTGCCGGCGAGGTGTTTGATGTGGCCGTTGATATTCGGCGCAACTCACCCTCATTTGGTCGTTGGATGGGCGCGCATCTATCGGCTGAGAATCATCGCCAGATTTGGATTCCACCTGGCTTTGCTCATGGTTTTTTGGTGCTCAGTGAGAGCGCTGAGTTTTTATATAAAACGACAGACTACTGGTATCCAGAGCATGAAAGAAGTTTGATCTGGAACGATCCGCAAATAAATATTAAATGGCCCAGCACCATTAAACCTGTCTTATCCGCAAAAGACGAGATAGCGCCTTCTTTGGGTACGGCTGAGCTCTTTGATTAGACCTTTATTGCCTGCTACTTGAAAAGCGCTTAAGCCCGAGCTGAGAGCCATTTTCTAAACTCGGCGCCCAACTGAGGATGAGCCAGTCCTAAGTCAACCGTTGCTTGGAGCAACCCAAGCTTGCTACCGCAGTCGTATCGCTGACCAAGGTAGCTGTAGGCTAAAACCTTCTCTTTTCCAATGAGTGCAGCGATACCGTCTGTAAGCTGTATTTCTCCGCCAGCCCCTTTGGGTTGTAGGCGGATGTGATTGAAAACGGCTGGCGACAAAATATAGCGACCTGCAACGGCTAAATTACTGGGAGCGAACTCTGGTTTGGGTTTCTCTACAAAATCAGACACGTCCAAAAGACCTTGTGCATGGGGCGTACCTTTTACGATACCGTATCGCTGTGTGTCCTCTTTGGGGACTTCTTGCACGGCCAATATACTGCATTGGTACTCGGCGTGTAGATCTGTCATTTGTTTTAAGATGGGGGTGGTACCTACCATAAGGTCATCCGCTAGCAACACTGCAAACGGATCTTGGCCGATTAGCTTTTCCGCGCATAAGACGGCATGACCCAGACCCAGTGATTTGGGCTGTCTAACATAGAAACAATCCATATCATCGGGCTTGATAGAGTGAACCAACTCTAGCAATGCCTTTTTGCCATTTGCCTCGAGCTCACTTTCAAGTTCATAAGCCGTATCAAAATGGTCTTCAATAGCCCGTTTGTTGCGACCCGTTACAAAAATCATCTCTCTGATGCCTGCTGCGTAGGCCTCCTCAACCGCATACTGAATGAGTGGCTTGTCAACAACTGCCAACATCTCTTTGGGGGAGGCTTTTGTAGCGGGTAAGAACCTTGTACCCAGACCTGCAACAGGAAAGACGGCTTTGGTAATTTTTTTCAAATGCATCTGTGGGTGCCTACTTTTTTGCCCTCAACCGTTGACGTGCAGAGGAGGGGGAGTCCGTTGGTTATTTAGTGCAGAGTTACGGTTGTTTGCGCAAGCTCCGCGAAACGTGACAATGTGTCTTCCACTTCATCTTGTGTTGGCGCATTGATGTGCCAAGCAGAGATGTGCTGCTGAAATAGTTCCGCCCAACCACCTTCTAAATAAACTTCCTTACCAGAGCGTTTGTCTACGATCTCGAAACCGTGACGTGTGAGTTGAGGCACGCTTGAATCAAGTTGCTCAGTTTGCTGTAAATCAGTCATCATATGTACAACTACAAAATATTCAGAATCGTAAAGAGTATTCATAGGGGATGTTGTGTGGGTATGTTTCATTCTATATCATGGATGTGGAGATTATTCGGGCAATTTCAAGCCGGACACTAACTCATAACGAGCTAGTTTTTGATCTACAAAGTCCCCATTTTGCTCCTCTAATAAAAGCCGACACAAAGTAAGCCCTCGGTTCTTAAGCAACCATATGGTTGCACGCTGATCATCAGCCGAGCGGGGGACGCGTGTGATTTTGAATGCATCCACTTTGCCAATAGGGAGATTCAAAGTCTCTGAGCCTATGAACTGAAACTCACGTCGTTCAGCATTCTTTTTGGAGACCAATTGAACTGGCGTCCTTGAGCCAACGGGTAATTGACCTAGATGCTTGGCAATCCAAAAGCCGAGTTGAAAAGTAACACTCAATTGGTCCTGTGCAGAAGGATCTAGCGTATCGGGTGTCGTTTGGGTGGAATATTCAATTTGGTGGTCTGGCCTGTTGAAGACAACAGTATCTTCGGACCTGGTTTTGTCAGTAAATCGACTTGGTGAGATCCCAGTTAACGCAATTATGTCACCCTCGCTGATTTGAGTTCGTGTGCCGAGTAAAAAGTGACTGATTTCAAACTTAGCTTTGTAGCGCGAGCTCGAGACTTGCCACACAATATCCGCAGGCAAACTGTAGGGAATACGGTGAGCTTGGCCAGTGAGGTCGTAGTGCAAATGAACTGATTCTTGTTGGTTCCAATTTAAAGTGGATGAAGGAGTTGGGGTCATGAATGAGGCGCTAGTCGCTGTAGCGCCACTGATTGCAGGATTTGCATCCTTCATGTCCATGACAACCTCGTGTGCAGACCCAGCACTTGTCGCAACGGTGATTAGCAGGCCTACGAGCGCTATCAAATAATGGATGTTGATAAATGAGGGGGCTGTTTTTGGAGGAGAAAGAAGCATTTTAGAGAAGGCTCGTGCACAGGGGGTGGTTCAATAACTGTTTTGGGGAGAAAGGCCTACATCATATGCGTTTTAAAAAATGGGTGGATATTCTCTCTTCATTTGCGACTTTGCTAAGAAACTAGCGAGTAGGTCTATTGCTAAAGCCATTTGTTAGGAGTTGTTAAAATACATCCCCTACTGGAGACTGCCAATGAGCCTGAGTGCATGGCTAGGCATAATCTATCTTTTGTAAAACCAATCAGAAATAAAAAACATGAAGCTTGCTACTTATAAAGATGGGACCAAGGATGGTCAATTAGTTGTGGTTTCAAAAGACTTAACCCAGGCCCATTATGCTTCTCATATTGCTACCAAAATGCAGCAAGTGCTGGATGATTGGAACTTTATTTCCCCCCAGCTCGAGGATCTTTACCAAACACTCAACAGTGGACGCACCCGTCACTCCTTTTCCTTTGATCCTAAGATGTGTATGGCGCCAATCCCTCGTGCATATCAATGGGCAGATGGTTCAGCGTATTTGAATCATGTCGAGTTGGTCCGAGCCGCCAGGCAATCAGATACGCCAGAGAGTTTTTATACCGATCCTCTTATTTACCAAGGTGGGAGTGATGACTTTTTGGGGCCCAACGATCCCGTTCGTTGTCCCAGTGAGGAGTACGGCATTGATTTTGAAGGAGAGTTAGCCGTCATTACTTCGGACGTGCCCATGCAAACCGATGCAACGGATGCCGTATCTTCAGTGCGTTTGATTATGTTGGCCAATGATGTCTCTCTTCGCAACCTAATTCCCCGCGAACTTGAGAAGGGATTTGGCTTTTATCAAGCCAAGCCTGCCACCGCTTTCTCCCCCGTTGCTGTAACCCCAGATGAGCTCGGCGATGCCTGGAAAAATGGGCGCGTGCATCTAACCTTGACCTGTACTTGGAATGGGCGAAGAGTTGGGATGTGTGATGCAGGTCCTGAGATGGCGTTTGGTTTTGGTGATTTGATTGCGCACGCAGCTAAAACTAGAAATATCTGTGCTGGATCCGTCTTCGGCAGTGGTACGGTGAGTAATAAGGCGATAGAGAAAAACGGTAAAAAAGATTGGCCTAAGGGCTACAGTTGTATAGCTGAAAAGCGAGCCATGGAGATGATCTTAAACGGTGAGTCAACTACTGCTTTTATGAAATACGGCGACACCATTCGCATAGAGATGAAAGGGCTTGATGGACAAAGCGTCTTTGGTTGCATTGATCAACGTATTGCACCACTAGTGGATCCCGTGCCCAAACCCTTGCCGGATCAAAAGCTTCTAATAGAGGTACCCGATGCGAGTCCAGTGATTGAAGACTAACTCAGCTCTGAAAAGGCTTAATAGATTTTGTCAAAGGACTCAAACCCTTTAACTTCAATGGGGTTGCCAAAGGGGTCTAGAAAAAACATAGTCCACTGTTCACCGGGTTGACCTGCAAACCGCAGGTGGGGTTTGATCACGAATTCCACCCCATTTTCCTCAAGTCGCTGCGCTAGAAGCTGCCACTGGGGAACCAAAGTGATGATTCCAAAATGAGGCATTGGCACCTTGGTATCTCCAACCAGGCCAGTGGCCTGCGTTTCAAAAGGGGTGCCCAAATGCAGGGAGATTTGGTGACCAAAGAAATCAAAATCAACCCAAGTCGGTGCTGATCTGCCCTCTTTACAGCCCAGAACATCCACGTAGAAAGCGCGAGCAATGTTCAGATCGGTGACGTTAAATGAAAAGTGAAATAAGCTTTGCATGATTGACGTGTAAGTTTGATCCATTCTTGTTGCATGAGCCAAGAGTCCGGGTCCTGTAACTCCCGGATAGCGTTGAAATTCGGCTCACACCTGATCACTTGGTCCAATTCAGTGGGCGTTCATCAAAATTAAGTGCAGGGTGAGGGACGAATTCAAAACTAAAGGGATGGGTTGGTGACTTGAATGTTCGTTTCTTGATTTGGAGTACCAATGTTAACTGCAATTTTCATTCAATTTCAACCCGCCTAGCCTCTGATCTAAACCAACCGAGAGCTGTAAGACCAAAAACGCACCTATACTGTTCAAAACTGGTTGAGTCAGATAAGGTTCTTCGCTTTGCTGTTTAAGATGTAGGATTGGGTTGTTGCGCTCCGCGATTGTCCCTCCTATAGCCAGTCGAGAATGTGTCGAACATCGCTTGGTCCCAGTACCTAAAAGACAGATTAATTCATTTAACCAATCCTTTAATATGACTACAACACCCGCCTTTGATTTCGAAAAGTTAGTGCCCGGCTTTGAGTTTTTGAAAAACATCGGGAAGTCTCAACCCGGGGGCACAATGACCTCTGCTGCGAGTTGGGTCGCCCCTACTTTGGATCCCAAGGAGTTGGACCGAAAAATACAAGAGCTCAAAACTGTTCAGTTTTGGCTGGATCAGAACGCAAAGGCCATAGGAGCCACGATTCAAGCATTAGAGGTGCAGAAAATGACGCTATCTACTCTCAGAGGCATGAATTTCAGTATGAATGAGTTGTCGGAGTCTTTAAAAGCAAACGTCAATGCATGGGGTCAAGGTAAGACCGATACGCCAGCGACGCAGCAAAACTCAAAACCAGCAAAACGCAGTTACAGTTTTACAAATCCTAAAAATCCAGAAGTGGAAGAGGCACCCCCCACCCAGCCAAGCAAAAACCAGGACGAACCCGCTGAGAAAGCTGCACCCGCCGCAGTGGACCCCGCCGTTTGGTGGAATTCCCTTGGAGAGCAATTCCAGCATATTGCCCAAAAGACCGTGCTGGAGATGCAAAAGCACGCCCAAAATAACCAACACTTGCATTCTCAGGCCGCAGCAAAAAGAGCTGCTGCTAAGAGCTCTTCTGTAAAAAGCCGAGCTTCTCAGGCTAAGTCACCAGCCAAGTCGGCAAAGTCCGTGAAGACGACAAAATCAGCTAAGCCTGTCAATCGAGCTGGTATAAAAACCGCAACTCCAAAAGTCAAACGTAAAACCACAGAGTAACTTATTTGAAATTGTTTCCCTACGCCCATGCAACACACCCAAGCTGGAGAATAGCCGTTGAGTTGGTGTTAGCCCAGTTGCGTTCCCTCATGGGAAGCCCTGACTATTCAAGTACTCCCCATTTGGGCATCCTATACATTACCGATCATTACGCGCAAAATGCAAGAGAGATCTTGGAGTCCCTATCTGCTGAACTCCCTAGCGTGGGTAGTTGGACGGGTACGGTAGGTGTAGGTATTGCATCTAACAATGTAGAGTATTTTGATGAGCCTGCAATCTCTGTGATGCTGTGTGACATTGATCCAGGCTCATTTAGAATTTTTAATGGTCTAAGCCCGTTGAGTGGTGCAGCCAAGGAGAACTTCCAAGCTGCATGTGCATTGATTCATGCGGATGGACAAACCCCAGACTTGGGTGAATTGATTACGGAGCTCGCTGCGAACACACAGAGCCATTATTTATTTGGTGGACTCGCCTCAAGCAGGTCAGATTTAGTGCAGTTTTCCCAATCAACTTTAACGCACACTGTTGAACCTTCGCCTTTGGAAGAGGGTATTTTTGTCGGACAGGTTGATAGCGTCTTCACGGGTGGTTTGAGCGGCGTTGCTTTTGATGAAAATGTGAAACTAATTTCACGCGTAACGCAGGGATGTTTTCCGATCTCAAAATCCAGAAACGTAACCGAGTCCGATGGACACGTGATTTTGGAGTTGAATGGGCGTCCCGCTTTAGATGTCTTGTTGGAAGACTTGAACATGACGATGGACTCGCCCAGGACAGTTCTGTTAAATAAAATCAGAGAAACACTTGTGGGATTGACCAGTGCCACATCTCAAGCGCTCAAGAAAACGGGTGGATTAGCTGATGACGTGTGCGTGCGCCATATCATTGGATTAGATACGCTTAGAAAAGGTGTTGCTGTCGCTGAATTAATTAAGAAGGACTCGCAGTTAACTTTTTGTGAAAGAAACGCTAAAGCTGCAAAGTCGGATCTCATTCGAATAGCAACCGAGATTCGGGAGGCTTTAGAGCCGCAAGAGATGAGTTTGGGGGAAGCCTTAGAGATCAACCGCGTCTCCTTAGAGGATGCCCCCGTAGCAGCACGCAAAATAAGAGGCGCTGTCTATATAAGTTGTGCAGGTCGAGGGGGACCACATTTTGGCTCACCAAGCGCTGAGTTGCAGTTGCTCAAAAAAGCGCTAGGCGATATACCTCTAACAGGATTCTTTGCCGCAGGTGAGATTGCGCATCAAAATCTTTACGGATACACAGGCGTACTCACTGTATTCACAAGCTAGTTTAGCTAGCTTGGTTTGGATCAAGTCGCCGGTTTATCTGAGAGAGTTTTGAGGTTGTCTTTTAATTCTTTGCTCATGGGAGCGTTTAGATTAATTCCTTTTGGAGGAATGGGGGACTGGAACCATTTTTTATAAAGTGACTCGAATTCTCCACTTTTCATCATGCTAATCAGCGTATCGTCAACTAACCTCTTAAAGGTGGAGTCGTCCTTGCGCATCATGATGGCATAGGGCTCGACTTGAATGGGGTCGCCTACAACGACCAACTCCGATGGATTCAATGCGCTAGCGCGGTTGCCGAATAGTAAAACATCGTCCATTCCAAAAGCGTCCGCTCTGCCTTGAATGACTAGTAAGGTTGATTCCGCATGATCTTTTGCGCCAATTAATTCGAAACCTAGATTTTGCTCAGCATTGAGCTTTCTCAATATCTGAAAATTGGTAGTGCCGGTCGTACTCACAACTTTTTTACCCTTCAAGTCGGAGATGGACTTGATCCCGGAGTCGGTTTTAACAAGAAAGCGGGTTCCAGTGTAAAAATAATTGATAGCGAAATCAACTTGTTTGGCTCGCTCCGAGTTATTGGTTGTCGAACCACATTCAATATCAATGGTACCGTTGGTTAATAGTGGAATACGATTTTGAGAGGTTACCGATTGAATTTGTACCTTTAAATCAGGACGTGCAACGGTACGCTTGACTTGATCCACAATTTTGGCGCAAATCTCCCATCCAAATCCCACGGGTTGACCTTCGCCGCCGAGGTAGGAGAAAGGAATTGAAGACTCTCGGTAGGCGAGCGTCATGACCCCGGAGCTCTTGATTTTCTCAAGCGTACTGGTATCTGATAACGCAGATTGCTCAAAACTCATAAGTACGAGAAGAGCGGTGCTTAATAATTTCAAAGTCTTAGTCATATCAGCTCCATTTTTATTTACCACGCATAAAATGCTATGTGCATATATTAATACAAAATGAAGTGTGCTCGCACAAGCTCGACCCCCCCCTCGTTTAAGGGTAGACCATAAACGAGAGGGGGGGTCCTAGAGACTAAAAGTCTCCAAGCCCTAAAGTAAAACAATTAGCTCGATTTTGTTTTCGTCAGCTTGGATCCAATACCCGTATTGGCGGAGACCTGTTTTGCTATAGATGGATGATCAACTTTAACATGACTACTGTTTTTGGAGGGCGCGGCGGATATCTTAGCCGGGATCTTCGTAGTTGTTGTGTTCGTTGTTACTGACTTTGCAACGGCTTTTACAGAAGTATTCGATCCTGAATTGCTCGGTGTGGAGGGGGTGCTCACCACCGCAGTTGAGCTTGTATTTGGGGGTGCAGCTACAACCTTAACCGCGGGAGATACTGTGGTTGAATTGGTGGGAATAGTCGCGCCAAATGCGGCACTAAATCCAATAGACAATAAAACACAGAGTGCTGTACGTTGAATGTTTTTCATGATGAGTCCTTGAGTTGATTGATGATCTCCA
>CAIKNE010000040.1 GCA_903828695.1 uncultured Burkholderiales bacterium
GAGCCCCCTGAAGAGTCGTTCTAGACCAGGACGTTGATAGGTTGGGTGTGGAAGCGCAGTAATGCGTTAAGCTAACCAATACTAATTGCTCGTGCGGCTTGACCCTATAACTTTGATGTTTACATCAAGGAATTTATGCCAAGTGACGCAGTTCAAAAAATAAAATGCTGATTGATTCTATGAATTCGTTTATTTGATAGTTATATCAAGTAGACAACAAGTTATGCCTGATGACCATAGCGAGGTGGTACCACTCCTTCCCATACCGAACAGGACAGTGAAACGCTTCAGCGCCGATGATAGTGCGGATTCCCGTGTGAAAGTAGGACATCGTCAGGCTTTAATAGCCTAAAAAGCCCATCCCAAAAGGATGGGCTTTTTTTATGGTTTTGCAGAATGCACATCAATATCCTGTGAATCAAGGCCATAACTGTCATCTCAACTTATGGCATGTATAAAAGTTCTGAATAACGTATGCTTATTGATGAAACTCGCTGACATAAATCAGTAAAAACCCTTATATTATAGGGATGACTAATATTTCAAGTGAAAGCCAAAGTTTCGTAGAGCCACTTAAGTTTTTGAGTGGAATGAGTCTGCGTAAATGGGGGGAACTTACGGAAAAGCCCGTGGGGATGATGGGTGTTGCCATCAACTCCCTAGGGAAAGTTCAAAGCGAACGGATCAAGCAGCATTTGAAGTCATTAGGCCCGCAGGACAGATACATGAGGTTTGGATATCCAGCCTCAGATGATCAAATAGATCTGTACGTTGAACATTTGGATTTTGATACTGATGATATCTACGGTATTTTCAACATAGATATGGAGCTTATTGCTATGGCGCATTTAGCGCTACCAAAGTCCAATAGTCTCTCAAATCAAGCAGAATTTGGTGTCTCCGTAAGTGAGTATTGTCGTGGAAGAGGCTACGGCGGGAGATTGTTTGAAAGAGCTTCCATACACGCAGTCAACAATAAAATCAAAACAATCTACATACACGCCCTGAGCGAGAACGCACCTATGTTGAAAATTGCTAAGAAGCACGGTGCAGTACTTCACAGGGAAGGCTCTGAAACAGAGGCTTACGTTGAGCTAGGTAAGCCTACGATTGACACACAGCTGATGGAGTTGATGTCGGAGCAGTACGCTAGAACCAACTATGACATAAAGAGTCAAATGAAAAAGTTTTGGGATTTCATTAAAGACGTCCAGGAAATAAGGGACGGCGTAAAAGTAGCGCGTCACAAATCATCGTCCTAATTTGGGCAGGATTTGCACGGGTACTTAAAGTGCTGAGATAATGGGTGCTTGAAAATCCGTAATGCATGGATTTGAACAGCAATCAATAGCAATCTTTCAGCCTAAAGTTAACTCCTTTGCCCAAAAGAAGCATAAAAACCAAATTAAAAGCTTGGTTAACGCCCAAGATCACGGATAGCACAGACGTATCTGCCTATTTGTTAAGTGCGCATGAGCAAAAAGCCATTAGCGCTGAATCACTGCGCATGATGCAAGGTGTGCTGGAGTTAAAGCAGCAAAGTGCAGGCGAGATCATGGTCGCCGCACCCGCGATGGACGTTATCAATATAGACGCACCTATGGAGGAGATTTTGAGCTACGTGATCGACATAGCTCACTCTAGATTTCCAGTGTACGAAGGTGAAAAAGAAAATATCATCGGTATCTTGCACACCAAAGATTTGATAAAGCTGCAAAAAGCACCAGAATTGAATGTCCGTACGTTACTTCGCCCAACGGTCTGGATTCCGGAGAGTAAAGGACTGGTTGATTTGCTGCGAGAGTTCAGACGAAACAGAAGCCATCTTGCTATAGTGGTGGATGAATTTGGTCGTGTCGCAGGCTTGGTGACAATTGAGGATGTATTGGAGGAAATTGTCGGCGAAATCGAAGATGAGTTCGACACGAATGAGGATACAGGTGAAATATTTGGGCTCTCTGATGGATCCTACCGTGTAGCGGGTCGAACGCAGTTAAGTGAAGTTCTTAATGCTTTTGAAATAGAGCTGACTAAGAGTGAAGAGGAAGAGGATTTTCATACCATTGGTGGTCTCATCGCCCATGAGATGGGGCACGTACCGAGGCGGGGCGAGATTTTCGTACTCGGCGCTCATAAGTTTGAAGTCATGCATACAAAATCAGGCACTGTGAAATGGTTTCGGGTCCGAAAGCAACCCAACTTATCCTGATCAGATTCGGGTGAGTTTATTTTTAAAATTAAGTCTTGAACATATCTAACTTTAAAAGTAAAGCTGAGAACATCCATGTTTTTCTAGCTTATCCACTACTGTTCTTGGCCGGAGTAATGCAGACATTTGCCATCTGCAGCCCTTTAGATGCTCAAACAAGGGGTTGGCTTCAGGTCGGTTGCCTCGCATTAATGATTTATTTGTTAGAGGACTCTCAAAAGTCAGTTCATAGTGCTGTTAAGCAGATTAGAAACATTCAGGACAGCCGTATTTTTATAAAGAAAGCGTTTATCTATAGCGCTGTGTTCTCAATCAGTTGGTTGGCAACCACGTTTTGGTGGATATACATATCCTTGCATAAGTATGGTGGATTACCTTCGCTGCTCGCCGTCGGGGCTGTGCTGATACTTGCGACGGGTTTAAGCATCTATTACGCAGTGGTGTGCACTATTTACAGTCAACTCTATAAACCATTAGGTTGGGCGTTGAGCAGTTTTCTTTTCGGATGTCTTTGGACGCTCGCAGATCTTGCGAGGGCTCAGTGGTTTACGGGTTTCCCGTGGGCAGCGATTGGCTACGCGCATTTGGATAATCCGATGAAGCTGTTAGCCCCCTATGTAGGGGTATACGGAATCGGTCTAGCGGCGGCGGCACTAGCCTGTATGCTTAGTAAAATTTTGGGCGCCTTGAAAACATCATTCACCCAGCAGGAGTCGACAAATAAGCTCACCTGGCGCAATGGGGTCATAGCCGCCGTATTGATGGTGGTGTTATGGCCTAATCAAGTCGTTATAGAAAAAATAGAAACCATCAAAGATGAAAGAGTAGCGTTTTCAAAAGAGCTGAGCTACACATTATTGCAAGGGAATGTTGCTCAGGAAATTAAATTTGAAGCAGAAGGTTTGAGCGCCCTGAGATGGTATGAAAATCAAATAATGGCTGCAAATACGCAGTTGATTGTCACGCCCGAGACAGCGCTACCAGTGTTGAAGCGAGATCTTCCCAAATCGTATTGGGATGATCTCTTGAGGAGTTTTAGTCAGGAGCGTGCACAACATCAGGCGCTCTTACTGGGTATGGTGGGTGAAGACCCGGGGGGGTATACCAATAGGGTGGTTGGAATAACGAAGGGTAAAGAGGACTACGTTTATGACAAGCACCATTTGGTTCCGTTTGGAGAGTTCATTCCAGCGTGGTTTAAATGGTTCACGGACTTGATGAAAATCCCTTTGGGAAGTTTCAAGCGCGGCTCACTCGCACAAACGCCATGGGAAATTGAGGGACAAAGGATTGCCATTAATATTTGTTATGAGGATGTATTTGGGGAAGAGTTGGCCCAGTCCTTTATCCTTGATCCTAGGGCAGTCCCGACCATGATGGTCAATGTAAGCAATATTGGATGGTTTGGCACGTTTTGGGCGGTAGAACAGCATCTCAACGCATCTCGTATGCGTGCAATCGAGATGCAGCGTCCGGTGCTTAGGGCCACGAACACAGGCGCAACAGCAGCCATTGACCACAATGGGTATGTCATTGCAATGCTGCCTAAGGGTGAGGTAGGCGTATTAAAAGGTAGCATTAGAGGCGTGACTGGATCTCCTACGCCCTATGCACAGTGGAGCGGGGCTTACTCCTTGTATCCCTTGTGGGGCCTGTGTTTGACTGTACTCGCGGCGGTGTTGTGGCGAAGACTGTTCCAAGACAAAAAATCCGAATATGGAACAAATGAGAATACAGAGTGAATTAGCGCGTGTGCCCAAGTAAAATGTGGGGGCTGGCCAAACCCAACAACAAGAGCCTAGAGTAGCTTCAATACCTAAGACAATAACTAAGTCATCGATTCGATGAGTTCATACTAAAACCAACAATGCTGACGTTTCAACAAATCATCCTTCAACTCCAAAACTACTGGGACAGCAAGGGTTGCGCCTTGCTCCAGCCATACGATATGGAAGTCGGTGCTGGGACCTCTCACACCGCGACATTTCTAAGATCGATTGGCCCCGAGCCCTGGAGCGCTGCTTACGTACAGCCAAGCCGTAGGCCCAAAGACGGTCGTTACGGACAAAACCCCAATAGGCTCCAGCATTACTATCAGTTCCAAGTTGTCCTAAAGCCAGCGCCTGCAGATATATTGGATTTGTATTTGGGCTCGCTCGAGTCGCTTGGATTTGATCTTAAGAAAAATGACATTCGCTTTGTCGAAGATGACTGGGAAAATCCAACCCTTGGTGCGTGGGGCTTGGGGTGGGAGGTTTGGTTAAACGGCATGGAAGTTACTCAGTTCACCTATTTCCAACAAGTGGGGGGGATTGATTGCAAGCCCATTACGGGTGAGATCACCTACGGGCTGGAACGCTTGGCGATGTACTTGCAAAACGTAGATAACGTCTACGATCTGCAGTGGACTGATACAGTGAAGTATGGTGATGTGTATTTGCAAAACGAGCAAGAACAATCTGCATACAACTTCGAGCACAGTGATGTTGAGTTTTTATTTCATGCATTCAGTGCAAATGAGAGGCAAGCGCATCACTTGATTGAGCACAAGTTGGCGCTGCCCGCTTATGAGCAAGTGCTAAAGTGCGCGCACAATTTTAATTTATTAGATGCTCGTGGTGCGATCAGTGTGACTGAGCGCGCTGCGTATATAGGGCGCATCCGAAACTTGGCCCGCGCAGTAGCGCAAAGTTACTTTGAGAGTCGCGAGCGTCTGGGTTTCCCAATGGCTGCGCGTGAATGGGTGAATGAGATGAAGGTGCATGCCGCGTAAGAATGCTGGGTATTGAAGTCCTGGATTAACGCATCAAACTCTACATCTTCACACTCCCCCGACGAGTTCCATTAAAAAATAACACAACTTAACAGCATGAAATCTGAGAACCTTTTGATAGAACTCTTAGTTGAGGAGTTGCCACCCAAAGCGCTCAAAAAGCTGGGTGGTGTGTTTGCGCAAAGTATTGAGAAAGGTCTTAAAGCGCAAGGTCTTCTCAGCACTGAGAGCGTGACCCAATCTTTCGCAACACCCAGGCGTCTGGGTGTTTTGATGAGCGGAGTTTTAGAGCAGGCACCAGAGCGGCAAATTAAGCAAAAAATAATGCCTGTCTCTGTAGGGCTGGACGCACACGGAAAACCCACTCCTGCACTGACGAAAAAGCTGCAGTCTATGGGCCTCGCTGAATTGGATGTGGGGAGCTTGCACAAAGAGATGGACGGCAAGGCTGAGGCCTTTTATTATGACCACATCCAAGCAGGCGCAACCTTGCAGCAAGGATTGCAGAAGGCTTTAAACGACATGCTCGGTGAACTCCCCATTCCGAAGATGATGAGCTACCAACTGCAAAGTGGGTGCGAGTTGCCAGGTTGGAGTACGGTGCACTTTGTGCGTCCAGCTCACGGATTGGTTGCGCTGTACGGCTCACAGGTCGTGCCTGTTCAGTTGCTGGGTCTCAGCGCTGGGAATGAGAGCCAGGGGCACCGATTTGAAAGCAAAGTCTCGCCTATCGTTATAAACGACGCTTCACAATACGAGCGGGTCATGCATGAGCTGGGCGGGGTGATTGCGAGTTTTGAGGACAGGCGGGCGAGTATCCAAGTGCAGCTTGCAAATGCTGCTAAAAAGTTAGGTCCTGATTTTCACCCCCTAGAGGATGAAGCGCTCCTTGACGAGGTTTGTGCGCTAGTAGAAAAACCGAACATATTAACGTGTCAGTTTGAGCCTGATTTCTTGCAAGTGCCCCAGGAATGCTTGATCTTGACGATGAAGGCCAATCAAAAATATTTTCCGCTCCTAGATGAGAGTGGCAAATTAACCCATCATTTTTTGGTGGTCAGCAACATCGCCCCGGTCGATGCAAGCGCCGTCGTTCAGGGCAATGAACGCGTTGTGAGACCCAGATTGGCTGATGCAAAGTTCTTCTTTGACCAAGACAAAAAGAAAACACTGGAGTCCAGAGTATTTGGACTATCCAAAGTGGTTTATCACAACTTGCTCGGCTCTCAAGGTGAGCGAGTGGAGCGGGTGTGCGAGATCGTGAATATCTTGGTACAAATGTGGTCGAAAAATCTAAACACACAAGACACATTAAGCACGCCAAGTACACAACTTTTAAAAAATGCTCAACAAGCAGCCCGCTTAGCGAAAGCCGATTTGCTAACGGACATGGTCTCCGAGTTCCCTGAGCTTCAAGGCACGATGGGTAAGTACTACGCGCTCAGTGAGGGCTTGTCCGAGGAGGTGGCGTTTGCAATTGAGGATCATTACAAGCCCAGGTTTGCGGGGGATCAACTGGCAAGAAGCGTAGTAGGAATCATAGTTGCTATGGCCGATAAGTTAGAGACATTGGTGGGGCTCTTTGGAGTTGGCCAAGGCCCCAGCGGTGATAAAGATCCCTTTGCGCTGAGACGGCATGCACTTGGATTGATCAGGATGCTGGTAGAGCGAGATGTGAAGATAGAGCTGACGCCCTTGCTCACGCAAATTTGCACTTTGTTTGGGGATCGCTTAAAGCTCTCGCAAGCTGAGGTGAATGATCAGCTGAAAAACTTTATCTACGACCGCCTGAGTAGCAGCTTAAAAGAGGGTGGATACGCTGTCAAAGAAATTGACGCCGTGATCTCACAAAGACCGGAGCTGCTGGTTGATGTGCCACTGAGAGTGAAAGCGGTTCATGCATTTGGCGAATTACCTGAAGCACCCGCGCTTGCAGCGGCTAATAAGCGCATTGGTAATATTTTGAAGAAAGAAAATAGGCTGGGTGACGCCGGTGTGCGAACCCTCGAACCCCAAGAGATTACGGTTGATTTGCTGTCTGCGGGTGCTGAGAGAGATTTATACGACACATTACAAAGTATTGCGCCCATTTGTGCAGCGCATTGGGGGCGCCAAGATTACGCGCAGGCTTTGGTTGCTTTGGCTGCGCTCAAAACACCCACAGATACATTTTTTGATCAAGTCATGGTAAATGACCCTAACGAGCAACTTAGAAACAATAGGCTAGCTTTGCTGCAAAATCTGCATCTTGAAATGAACCGTGTCGCTGATCTTGCGCGGTTGGCTGCGTAATCGAGCGTAGGCTGAGTGAGGCAAGGCTTGGCTCAGTGGGTGTTTGGGATAGAAATTAATTTTGGTTAATCAGAGGATTTATTTAACTTGAGCACAAAACTAGTCATCTTAGACCGAGACGGGACGATTAACTATGACCGGGATGATTATGTGAAATCGTCCGACGAGTGGCAACCTCTGCCGGGTGCGATTGAGGCTATTGCAAGGCTAAACCATTCGGGATGGCATGTCGTCGTCGCGAGTAATCAATCTGGATTAGGACGGGGGTTGTTTGATGTGGGGACTCTGAACCTGATGCATGAGAAGATGAATAAACTCCTTGCATCAGAGGGGGGTCGGGTCGACGCTATTTTTTATTGCCCTCACACCCCCGAGGACCGGTGTCAATGTCGTAAACCGTTGCCTGGACTTTTTCAGCAAATCGGTGAGCGCTACGGAATAGATTTAAAAGGGGTTCCTGCTGTGGGCGATTCCCTTCGCGATTTACAGGCGTGTGTTGATCTTGGCTGCGAGCCGCATTTGGTTTTAACGGGAAAAGGGGAGCAGTTCTTACATGTTGACCTACCAGCAAATTTCCCCGCCAATACCCTCACGCACACTGATCTGTCGGCCTTTGTAGATTGGTTGTTGAACAAAGAGCAGGCCAACCAATCGTCCAAAGAGTTTGGTGCAAAATCGGCTCAAGGATTATTTAGGGGCCACAGGTGAGGTGGGACGCAGTTTGAATAATCCTAAATCTCCCCGTCTCACTCCGCTTGAATATGCGACTGTCTTGTTGCGCTCGGCCGTTTATTTGAGTTGGCTCATACTCTCTGTCATCCCTTATGCCCTTGGCGTTTTATTGGCAAGCCTAATTGGGATAAGGGGGGACAGGCTCTATTGGTTTGCGAGTTACTGGCTCAAAATGGCGGTCGGTGCCGCAAGAGTTATAGCCGGAGTCCACTACAGGGTCCAAGGTTTGGAGAACCTACCCAGCCAGATCAACAGTGGCGTTATTTTGCTGGTAAAACATCAATCAGCTTATGAAACTTTTTTGATGCCCGCAATCATGCCGCATCCATTGGCATACGTCTTTAAGCGTGAGTTACTGCATATCCCTTTTTTTGGATGGGCAATGGGTCAATTGGATATGATTCACATTGACCGATCACAAAAGGCGCGCGCCTTTCAAAGAGTAGTCGAGCAGGGCAAAGCGTTGTTGGCCAGAGGTGTGTGGGTAATCATGTTCCCTGAGGGGACAAGAATACCCAGAGGGGAGGTGGGTAAATACAAATCAGGCGGAGTCAGGCTTGCGATTGAAACGGGGGTTGATGTCATCCCTGTTGCGGTCACCTCGGCACGGTGTTGGCCTCGAAAATCCTTTTTGTTATACCCAGGAACCGTTGATGTCTCTATCGGAGTGGCCATCCCCTCACGGGATGGCTCCCCAGAGACGCTGAATGCACAGGTCGAGCAGTGGATTGAGTCCGAGATGCATAGGTTGGATCCACAAGCTTATCACTCACGGGAATAAAAAGAGACTCGAAAGAGTTGAGCTAAGTCTTATATTTTTGAGTAACTATATTTGAAACAGTTTGTTCAGTTGGTTTTAGATTTGTTTGATCACGCTGTAGATCATGAAGTTGCGCGCGGCCAAGGCAAAGTGAGTGCGCCCAATTCCACTGTAATAGGCCAGGAGGCTCCTCCCCAACTCGAGGATTTAGTCCCTAAGGGCGAGGCCAATTTATTTCGTCACCCCAAAGCCAAAAGAGTCACCATTCTGCAAAACACTGAAATAGCGTATGCGTTTAGACGAGCAAAGCGCAAAACCATTGGCATGAGTGTTGGCTACGATGGTCTAACCGTGAGCGCTCCGCGCTGGGTTGGGTGGGGTGAGATTGAAGCGGCTTTGCAAGAGCGCGCCGAATGGATTGTTCGTAAGATCGTAGAAATGCAGGAGCGCCAAAAATTTCTTTCTAAACGCAAGATCGTTTGGGAAAATGGTGCAACACTCCCCCTCTTGGGCGTTGAGATTGAGCTCGTCTTAGATTGTGCTCACGCCTTTAGCCAGTCCCCGTCGGGTGCTCAAACGGGCGGGGTGCTAAGACTTGCAGACGGGAGTACGCTCACCCACCTAAGCCACCTCACGCAGCTAAACGCGGGGGCAAAACTTTATTTGGGATTACCTATTAGCGCACACCCCACTCAGATTCAAGACACCGTTCAGGCGTGGTTGATGCGACAAGCGAAGACTTTGTTCGCGCAAAGACTTGATCATTTTGCTGCTCAGTTAGGCGTTACTTGGACTAAGCTTGCGCTGAGTAGCGCAAATACACGATGGGGAAGCGCTGGCTCAGATGGCTCTATCCGCTTAAACTGGAGATTGATCCACTTTAAGATGGATGTGATTGATTACGTTGTCGCGCATGAGTTAAGTCACCTGCGGGTGATGGACCATAGCCCTAGATTTTGGGATACGGTGAAAGAGGTTGTGCCCGACTTTAAGGAGCGCCGCGCCGCGCTCAGCGATAAGACTGCTCCACTTTGGTCTTGAAATATGCGATCAAGGGCGCTCAAGGGGGCTCAAGAACACACGTTTTTACTAAAACCCCCATCTCACGCACTGATGCGATCTAGGGCGTGAAAACGGTAAATATGGTCTGTGCCTTGGATGCGCTTTAAGCTCCCTTTGTGCCACCACCAGTGCAGGTGGGCGAGGGCCTCTCCCATTGCAAACGTAATTTGGTGCAGGTCTAGCTCTCTTTTGAACATGACTTTGGTGATATCAAAAGCGCTTTGCGGTGATTGAGTGCAAGCGTCTAAAACCTCATCCAATCGTTCTCTATGATGCAGTGTCAGTTCACAAATGCGTTGCTCTGCACCTTGAAAAGGAATGCCGTGTGAGGGGCAGACAAGGGTCCTCTCGGGTAGGCCGCTCAAAAGCTGTAGAGAATCTAAAAACTGTTGCACGGGATTGGACAAAGGCTCGGACGCCCAAACGCTCACGTTGGTAGAGATCTTGGGTAGCAGCATATCGCCACTGATTAAAACGTGCCGCTCTTTGCAGTACAAAGAGATGTGTTCCGGCGAGTGTCCATGACCCTTTATGCACTCCCATTCGTGCCCGCCCATCTGTATAAGGTCCTTGTGATGGATGCCGATAAATTGCATTGGAATGTTGGGCACCATCTGCGCGTAAGTGTTGGAGCGATTTTGAATCGTCTCAATCCAGTGCGCTGGGATGAGACCGTGGGAGGCCATAAAGGCCGCAACGGCCGTGCCCCCAAACCCCGAGTTCGAAGCGCGTGCGCAGTGCGATGCATAAAACTCTGTTGGATTCATCCAAAGAGGCGCGCCAAATTCTTTACTCAACCAGTGCGCATTGCCCAAGTGATCAGGATGCATGTGAGTTGCAATGATGCGTAGGATTGGCTTACCCATCAGCTCGTTTTGGAGAACTTGATTCCAAATCGCGCGAGTGGGTGCAGAGTCAATACCGCAGTCAATCAGTGTCCAGCCCTCGCGCGCTTCAATTGTGTCCTCTATCAGCCAAAGGTTGATGTGATCAAGCGCAAATGGCAAGGGCATGCGAATCCAAAAAACGCCGGGTGCGATTTCTTTTTTAACGCCTGGCTCAACGGGTTGCAGACCGAGTGGGAATGAAAGGCTAGAAGGGGGGGTGGTAGTGAGATTCAATGGAGCAGGGGGATGGGGTCATCCGAAGAATTTGTAAACCGAAGTGCCCTATTTTGCTTCATAATTGGAGAGAATTAGGATGCAGCATTTCTGCGCTCATAAATTATTAATTCCTAGCTTAAATTGACAACACCCTTAAAACACCTGTTTGATAACAATATTGCATGGGCTGCGCGGATGGAGAAAGACCGGCCTGGTTTTTTTGCGCATTTGGCCAAGCAACAGTCCCCCAAGTATCTTTGGATCGGCTGCTCTGATTCGAGAGTGCCGGCCAATGAAATAGTGGGGCTAGATCCGGGTGAGATCTTTGTTCATAGAAACGTCGCCAACGTTGTCGTTCACTCTGACTTGAACGCTTTGTCTGTTATTCAATTTGCGGTCGAGCACCTTCGGGTTGAGCACATCATGGTGGTTGGCCACTACGGATGCGGGGGCGTTATCGCTGCGGCGAGGGGGCTGCGTATTGGTCTTGCTGATAATTGGCTGCGACATGTGCAAGATGTGCACCTTCGTCACCGCAAGAGGCTCAATCACTTGCCCCAAGACGAGCTAGAGCGTGTGCTTTGTGAGATGAATGTGATTGAACAAGTTGGCAATGTTGCTCTCTCCAATGTGCTGCAAGATGCTTGGGCTAGGGATCAAAAAATTGTAGTACATGGATTGATATACGGACTTCAAGATGGTCTGGTGAAGGACTTAAATGTCAGCATGTCCGCACCCTCGCAGGTTGTTAATGCTTTTAGAGCAGCATTCAAACGCTACCCCATAAGCGGGTGAAAATTCTGTGACTTACATTGCAGCCCTTAACCATGGGTGGGTGACTTAAAAAGGATTGATGTGTTTGAAGCGGTTCTCTTTGATTGCGATGGTGTCTTGGTCGACAGCGAACCCATTACGCTGGGTGTATTAACACAGTGCTTGAACGCTGAGGGCTGGGCGCTCGGCGTTGATGAGTGCGCCCATCATTTCCTGGGGCGAGCCGTAAAAGATCAAGCCCCTTTATTTGAACAAATGACGGGTAAGCCCTTGACGGAGCATTGGCTGGCTCAGTTTAGAGCTGAGAGGGATAAGGCCTTGAGCGCTGAGTTGTTGCCCATTCCCGGCATTCACAAAGTTGTTGAGTACACACACCAGCGCTTTAACGCAAAGATTGCCTGTGCATCGGGAGCCGACCGGGGCAAAGTTGAGCTTCAACTGAGTAAAGTTGATTTAATGGGGTGGTTTGGAGGTCGAATTTTTAGCGGGCATGAGATGCCCAAAACTAAACCTGCGCCAGATGTTTATTTGGCTGCAGCCAAACATCTCAATGTGGATCCCCTATTATGTTTGGTGATCGAGGACACACCCACAGGTGTGCAAGCCGGGGTCAGCGCTGGGGCTACCGTTTGGGCTTACCTTGCGCATACAAACACTCATAGAGTTCAGGCGCGTCAGTTACGAGATGCGGGAGCTCACAAAATATTTGAGCATATGGATGAAATCCATCAATATTTGAAAAGAAGTTGAACTTAGGCAGTTCATTTTTATAGGGGTTAACGATAGCGTTTAGTTGTTAACCCTAGTGCAAATTATTGATCTTAATCAATTAAGACTAATTAGTACAACCCTTAGTGTTAAGCATCAAAAAAAGAGGGCATACTCGTCAATAGGTATTTAGTTTAATGTGTTGCTTTTTTTAAAGTAGCGCAAGAAATTAATCCTGATGTGTAAGTACGTTATGAGGAAGAGGGCATAAATATGAGTGATCCTATTGTCGACAAAATTCAAAATCATCCTAAATATCATGAGCTGCAATCCAAACGAAACAATTTCGGTTGGTTTTTATGCGTACTGATGTTGATCGTTTATTACGGGTACATTGGGTTAATAGCATTTAACAAGCCGTTTCTGGGACAACCGATTGGAGACGGGGTGACAAGTTTGGGCATTCCAATTGGAATGGGGGTTATTTTGTTCACTATTTTGATCACCGGTATCTATGTCAACCGGGCGAACAGTGAGTACGACACGTTAACAGCGGAAATATTAGAGGATGTTTCAAAATGAAATTAAAGACTCAACTCATCATACTGTTCTCGCTCCTAAGTGGACTGGCGTTCGCTGCCGGAGGGGATGTGGGGGAAACGGCCAAGCAAACAACCAACTGGACTGCCATTAGTTTGTTTGTGGGCTTTGTGGCGCTCACACTTGGAATTACAAAGTGGGCTGCAGCTCGAACACGCTCGGCTGCAGATTTTTATACTGCTGGTGGCAGTATCACTGGTTTTCAAAATGGTTTGGCCATTGCGGGTGATTACATGTCTGCAGCCTCCTTTTTGGGGATTACGGCTGCAGTGATGGCCAATGGCTACGACGGGTTGATTTACTCGATCGGATTTTTAGTCGGTTGGCCTGTCATTACTTTCTTAATGGCCGAGAGACTGCGCAACTTGGGTAAATTTACATTTGCTGACGTTGCTGGCTACCGTTTCCAGCCTGGTCCAATCAGAGCCTTTGCTGCTTCTGGTACTTTGATTGTGGTTGCCTTTTATTTGATCGCGCAAATGGTGGGCGCAGGCCAGCTGATCAAACTCCTCTTTGGACTCGATTACTGGGTCGCAGTGGTGTTGGTCGGTGCGTTGATGATGGTGTACGTCATTTTCGGCGGGATGACCGCAACAACGTGGGTTCAAATTATCAAAGCCTGTATGCTCCTCTCGGGCGTTACGTTCATGGCCTTTATGGTTCTTGCCCAGTTCAACTTCAGTCCAGAGGCCTTGTTTGCCAAAGGTGTTGAGGTCAAAGCAGCTATTGCACAAGCGGGCGGCGCATCCCCTGAGGAAGCCGCCAAGAAAGGACTCGCGATTATGTCTCCCGGCGGCTTTATCAAAGACCCGGTTTCTGCCATCTCTTTTGGTATGGCGCTGATGTTTGGTACAGCCGGACTTCCGCACATTTTGATGCGCTTCTTTACCGTGCCTGATGCTAAACAAGCACGTAAATCAGTCTTTTGGGCAACCACTTGGATTGGCTACTTTTATGTGTTGATCTTCATCATTGGTTTTGGTGCAATCACGCTGGTTCTCACCGACCCAGAGTTGGCCGATACGGTCAAGGGCGTCATTAAAGGCGGAGCTGGAACTGCAAACATGGCTGCTGTGTTGGTCGCTAAAACTGTTGGCGGCGATGTATTCTTTGGATTCATCTCTGCAGTGGCTTTTGCAACCATCTTGGCTGTTGTTGCGGGTCTGACTTTGTCCGGTGCATCGGCCGTGTCTCACGATCTGTACGCCACTTTAATCAAAGGCGGCAAGGCAGACAGTGCAGATGAGTTGCGCGTGTCTCGAATTACGACACTTGCTCTGGGTGTTATAGCTGTGTTGTTAGGTATCGTGTTTGAGAAACAAAACATTGCGTTTATGGTCTCCTTGGCATTCGCGGTTGCCGCGTCTGCTAACTTCCCCGTTCTCTTTATGTCTGTGCTTTGGAAAGACTGCACGACAAAGGGCGCTGTCATTGGAGGTTTCTTAGGCCTCATCTCATCGGTTGCTTTGACCGTGGTATCCCCATCAGTTTGGGAGGCAACGCTTGGCAATCCTAAGGGTTCAGCATGGTTCCCCTATGCCTCGCCTGCTTTGTTCTCCATGTCAATTGCGTTTTTCGGTATTTGGCTCTTCTCTATCTTAGATAGAAGTGACGCCGCAGCCAAAGAGCGCGAGGCTTTTCCAGCCCAGAGAGTTCGCTCAGAAACTGGTTTTGGAGCCTCTACTGGTTCTGGACATTAAGATGCTTATGAGCTAAGAGATTCTCTCTTTAGTTAAAAGGCCGACTTTAATAGTCGGCCTTTTTTTGTGCGAATCAGAATGTGATGCATTGCAAAGAGACGAATTTACAGCGATTATTTTGAGCGGACAAGCTCTTGCAGTTTGACAAAGGCAAGAGCTGCCATTTCGGCGTCATTGAATGCGTCGTGTCCATGTCGACTCGGTAAGTCAAGGTCACTCATGAGACTTACAAATCTTAAATCGATGTCTGCGTTGGCGTACTGTTGATAGGGCGGTAGTTGCTTGAATTTATAGTCGTAGTAAATATTACAAACGTCGATTTGGGGGTTGGGCAGACGAATGCCAAGGATGGGATACACAATTTTGTTGATCATCGCGATGTCAAATTCTGTGTAATACCCAACAAGTGGGCGACTGCCAATAAAATGCAAAAACTCTTTAGCTGCGGTCTGCGCGTCCAACCCCTGCTCTAAATCACACGCACGTAGGCGGTGAACGCGCACACTCTGCGCTGAGAGTCCTTGCTTAGGTTTAACAAGCAGCTCTAGACGCTCACTCGTCAATAGTGCACTGTTTTTGATGGGGATCGCTGCGATCGAGATGATCTCGTCTCGCCTCACATCAAGCCCCGTTGTCTCACAGTCGATTGCGATCCATTCGTTCGCAGGCGGATCTTCGAATAAGAAAGAAAACTCTTTATCCCGTAAAAGACGTTTTTGATATTCTCTTTTGAGTAATCTGTACCAGCCTTGAATTGTCAGGGGAGTTGTCATTGCAATGTCGTCAGATTGTTTTGGAGTGCGTTCGCTTTAAAAGGAGTCGAGTTTGAATTGTTGCGTTAAGAGGGATTTAAACCTACGCACAACGTTGATGGTGTCCTTTAGCAAGTCTCGCTCCAATGTCGAGAGTGCATCCAGGTCCACACGACCTGAGATCGTCTGGGCTGACTCCAACTCCTTGATGCCCGATTTGAACCGAAGCTCAATCAAGAGGTGAAGACTCTGGGTTAAATCAAGCCCCATTTTGGCGCTGAGATGTCCCGTTTGCACAAGCTCCTCTATACGTGCGACCGTGCCGGTTTGGAATATGCTGTGCTTTAAAGCCAAACTGCGAACACCGTGAACCAGCGGAAATATAGCTTCGCGTTTAATGCTAAATGCCTCGTGCTTGGAGCCCATACCCAAAATTTTGTTCCACCAACCTGAGTCCGATCCAAAGGCATTAGAGGCCGAAGCAAAGCGAGAGAGCATGGCGTCATTGTCCGTCGTAAATTGCATCTGACTAAGGCGAACCTGCATCAAAAGAGCCGCGTCGCCGCAAACAGTGTCGGCATCCATAAAAATGGCTAAATTCATCAACCGAGCCGGGGAAGGCATGATGAACCACTCTCTGATGCGCTTGCTAAAGTCGCTTGCCGTCATGCGCCACTCGGGATTGGAGAGCATGATTTGACCGGGACAAGGCGGATAGCCAAAGTCAATGAGGGCGTTGGAGAGTTGCTCTGTGAGGGCTTGTAAATCGCTGGGTGGGGTGTAGCCGTCTCTCAAGATGAGGCCGTTGTCCTGATCGGTTTTAAGCAGCTGTTCACCCCGCCCCTCACTGCCCATCACAAAGAGACAACTGTTGTCGATCAAGTCTTTAGGTGCAATCAGCATCCAAGCTTTTTCGATCAGTCGTGCATTTAACTCCTGCACCAAGCCGCAGATCAGATGTATCTTGGATCCACTTTTGTATAAAGTGCGCATCATCACAGTTATCTTGTGAGCTGCATTCTTTAGGGTCTCTAAATCTTTTGCTTCTTCAATCAATGTGCTGATGAGGTAGGAGTGGTTGGAGAGAAAGCTGAACAAATCCAAGGATTCGAGAACGCCGTTGATCTTGTCGTCCTCTTGAACGACAAGGCGGTGTATGCGGTGTCTAAGCATTAACGCCAGCGCGTCCCCAACCGTGCTGGAGGGCTTGACGGAGATCAGATTAAATCGAGCAAAGTCGATGACCTTTAGCGTTTGAAAGTGCTCTGGATCGGAGAGGATCGCACGTTGCAAATCGTTGGATGAGAACATGCCAACCGTTTGTGGTGTGCCCGGGGGATGATTCATATCGCCGGCGGTGATGGTTTGACCCAGCTGCGAATTCACAAATGACTGAACCAGTACGCTTGAGATCCGGTGCTCATTAAAGAGTTTGACCACATCCAGCACCGTTGCGTTGCTGTTGACGAAGTGCGCTGGGCGTAAAAAGGCCTCATCTACACGGGTCAGGGTGAGCGACTGCATTTGGTGCTCATCTGCTCGGTTGGAGAGGACGTTTAGTTTTTGTCCTAAATCAGAGAAAAGCAAAGCGCCAAAACTAATATTTGAAGCAATCAAATCACTCACCGTTTGACGACCCAACTGGTAAGCAACAACCTCCTGCGCGGCTAAGAATTGACTACTGGATTTGCCCGCAACTAGGCCCCGTCCGTCAAAACAGTCGTCCACGTCATAGGTTGCAACAATCTCGTTTTCCTCCATCTGAACGACCCGCCCCTTGATGATGACAAAGAGATGGCTGGGTGTTTCTCCAACTTCTAAAATGACTGTGTTTTTGGGAAAGTAAACAACATCAACTCGCGCTCTTACGCGGGCTTGCTCCTCTTTGGTTAAGCAATCAAAGGGAGAGGATTGAAAGTTGAATGCGTTGGGCATGGTGAAAGACCGGGTAAGGTATTACGTGTTGATTTCTAAATTTTACGCATGCAGTGCTGGGGGCTGTGGTTTCCCGGACAAGCAAGGGACCAAGCGCCCACCCTACTGGACTCCCGCCTGGGGCGGCGCAGTTAACTGTTCAATGCGTTCTAGAAGATTTTTCCACACTTCGAGTTGGCGCTTTGGGGTAAAACTGGCCCAATTTGAGATCTCATCGATACTGCGAAAGCAACCGGTACAAATATTTTCTTCATTGGTCAGGCAAACGCTCACACAAGGCGAGGGCAGTGCAGTTGATGCGTCCATTTTGGAGATCAAATGCCAACGGCGCAAGATCATCTCTTGGTGGATCTGGGCGCGTGCAGGAGCAGCGCTTTCGCGCTCCTCGCCACTGGGCTCAGGCGTAGTTTGTTTATTCAACCCATGTGTCCTTAGTGATTGCCAACTTGGGGCTCACCTCAAAGTATCGCATGCCAGGTGTACCCCATCATTTTGACCCCATAAAAGAATTGTCTTCTAACCTGCATAAAATGTATGTTTTCTATAAAAAAGCAGTGCATCTATGGACGACGGTATCATCAAAATCACAGGTGCTAGGCAGCACAACCTTAAGAACCTGGATGTTCACATTCGCACCGGCGAATTAACGGTCGTGACCGGCCCGAGTGGATCGGGTAAATCTAGTCTTGTTTTTGATACCTTGTACGCAGAAGGCCAGCGTCGCTACGTAGAGACTTTTAGTGCATACGCTCGCCAATTTTTGGACCGAATGGACCGACCCGCCGTCGACAAGGTGGAGGGAGTGCCGCCAGCGATTGCGATCGATCAAACCAATCCCGTACGCAGCTCTCGCTCCACGGTTGGGACGATGACAGAGCTTAATGATCATTTGAAATTGTTGTTTGCTAGAGCCGCTCAACTCTATGACCGTAAAACAGCTCAACTCGTTCGCCAAGACAACGCCCAGTCCATCTATGAGGAGATCAAGCAAAGGGTTGCAAAGCTAGGCGTGGACCCCAGGCTTTATTTCACCTTTCCCGTTGAGTTGCCCAGCTCCGCAACCCCCCAAGAGATTGAGCAGTGGCTGTCCGCGAGTGGTTTCACCAAAGTACAGGGTCAACGCGAAGTCTCCACACCCACCGGACCTAGAAAGGTTTTGGACGTTGTGGCTGATCGCTTCAGACTCGGCTCCGTTGAGCAAGTCCGGGTGCTCGAGGCAATAGAGACCGGACTCAAACGCGGTTCTGGACGACTCAATGTGTATGTCGATGCGGCTGAAGTTGCGACCAATGCCCCCGCTGCAGCGAACTCAGAAATCTGGCGCTTTTCGAGCGGACTGCATTGTCCTGATAGCGATCTGACTTACAGCGCGCCAACGCCCTCTATGTTCTCGTTCAACTCTCCCGTCGGTGCGTGTGAGACGTGTAGAGGGTTTGGGCGCGTGATCGGGGTGGACTATGGGCTGGTCATTCCAAATGACAAGCTAACACTTCGCTCAGGTGCTGTTAAAACCATACAAACGCCTGCCTGGTCTGAGGCACAGGAAGATTTGATGCGCCACGCCGAAAAAGAAGGTATTCCCCGCGATACCCCGTGGTACAAACTCTCCCAATCCCAAAAAGACTGGGTCATCAACGGCTCTCCTGAGTGGAACGGTAAATGGAATCAAAAATGGTTTGGTATCAAGCGCTTCTTTGAGTACTTAGAGACCAAGTCGTACAAGATGCATATTAGGGTGCTGCTGTCTAAATACCGAAGCTACACGCCTTGTCATGTCTGTGCAGGCTCTAGACTTAAAACAGAGAGTCTACTGTGGCGCATCGGGAGCAGCCAAAGCGCGGCTCTTGCGGGCTTGCAAAAGGGTCGTTTTAAGCCCGCAGGCGTTGACTGGAGTGCTGAACAACTGAGCACTCTTCCCGGCTTGACTCTGCACGACTTAATGCTCCTGCCCATTGAGCGTATGAAGATCTTCTTTGATGCCATGGAGCGGGACAACTCACTGCTCGTGCACGACAGTGCTGAGCGCCAAGCGCTCATGATGCTCTTTGATGAGATCAGAACGCGCCTTCGGTATTTGTGTGACGTAGGGCTGGGTTATTTAACGCTGGACCGACAAAGTAGAACCCTCTCTGGCGGGGAGGTGCAACGCATTAACCTCACCACAGCGCTTGGAACATCGCTGGTGAATACGCTCTTTGTTTTGGATGAGCCCAGTATTGGACTCCATCCTAGGGATATGGGCCGTATCACGCAGGCCATGCAACGCTTAAAAACGGCTGGTAACACGCTGGTTGTTGTCGAGCACGATCCGGCAGTGATGCTGGCTGCGGACAGAATTATTGACATGGGGCCCGGCCCTGGTGAGAGAGGGGGGCAAATTGTTTTTGACGGAACACCCGCGCAAATTCGAGGTGCAGACACGCTAACGGGAGAGTATCTGGGGGGGCGCAAATCGGTGGGCCTTGGGCTCACTCGCTTGGTCAGAGACTCAACGCCTCGGTTAATTTTGGAGGGGGCGACTGAGCACAATTTGAAAGGGATTTCTGTAGAGTTTCCCCTTGAGCGATTGGTATGCGTGACCGGTGTGAGCGGTTCAGGCAAGTCAACACTGATACAAGATATTTTGGCCCCCACTTTACTCAGACATTTTGGACGTGCAACGGAGACACCCGGTGCACATTCAAGACTCCTTGGAGCAGATCATTTGTCAGATGTGGTCTTCGTGGATCAGTCCCCCATTGGCAAAACAGCACGCTCTAACCCCGTGAGTTATGTCGGTGCGTGGGACGCGCTAAGAGAAATATTTGCCGTCGCAACACTCTCTAAACAGCGGGGCTACACAGCGAGCAAGTTTAGTTTTAACGGCGGTGACGGCAGGTGTCCAACCTGTGGTGGCTCAGGGTTTGAGCACGTAGAGATGCAGTTTTTGAGCGACGTGTACCTGCGCTGTCCTGATTGCGACGGCAAACGCTACAGACCCGAAATCTTAGAGGTCAAGATAGAGAGACGAGACAGCGTAACCGGCGTGACGGTTTATTTGAACGTAGCCGATGTGCTTGAGTTAACGGTGAGTCAAGCCGTTGCACTCTTTGCCAAAGACAAAGAGGTGCTGCGCTCCCTGCAGCCCATCGTAGACGTTGGACTGGAGTATGTGCGTTTAGGGCAACCTGTCCCAACGCTCAGCGGTGGTGAGGCTCAGCGACTTAAATTGGCGGGCTATTTGGCGGCAGCTTCGAAGGCCACCAGCCACAGCAAA
>CAIKNE010000041.1 GCA_903828695.1 uncultured Burkholderiales bacterium
CACCCAATTTTGACAAACTATATGCAGACCAGGTCAACTACTTACATTATGTATTTCCAAGATCAGACAGAGAGTACAAAGAACCGATAAGGCAAACCTCCTCGGATGATTACAAAATTCCAACATGGCAGTACGACCAAGTTGTACAGATTCTTCAAAAAATTCTTAGAGATGAATTTGGCGTTCTAGAAAATGACATCGTGAGAATGTCAGCGCATATTTTAGAGCTTATAGAAGAATCTAGAGCTCAGTCAGACGACATGAACTCCCATATTTGGAAGCCAGCTGATGTAAGTTTACTCAATATTAAAAAGTTTTATGAAACCAACGGACATGTTTCCAAATTAGATTACGACGCAAACGAAGTAAAAGTCGTTGACGGACTGAGCTTCCCCATTAGTGCGAAGATTATCCCAAGAGATAAAGTTCTCCAACTCAATGCGATCTCAACACACGACGCGGGCTTACCCAAGGAAGAAGTTAATGAAATCGCTGAACTGTTGTCCCAAAAATTCAGTCGATTAACAATCGAAACCACTCTAAACGGGAAAAATGCCAGCATTATTGCTCGACACAACTTACCCTATGAAAACTACGTTCCTAAACGTTTATTTTTGCGTTTAACCAAAAAATTTGCGGAAGCTTTTGTTGAAGTCCACGATTATTACAAGGCTCAATCAGCCAAAATAATAAGTGAAGGATTAAACATTCGTCGCGAGAAAAACAATCTTATTATTGAACAAAATAAAAAGTCGGATATATACAAACAATCTCCACTGGAATTAATAAAAGATTTGAAAGATAACCGTGTAGATGAAATGCTAGTGTTAGCTTTATTTGAGAATCATTACAATGTTGCTTTAGACATACTTCATACCGACGTGAATAGATATATATGCAAAGTCAAAGATAAGACATATTCATATGAATTTCATCAACTAAAAAGTCTACTGATCAATAAAATTGAGAAAAAACTTTCAGAGAGATAATTTCCAACTTTTTTCTTCAAAAAAGAAACACTCAAAATCCTTATTGCATGAGAATTATTTTCACACTTTTTTTGATATTTACAAGTTTTTGCGCTCATTGCGAAATTTCTCGTCAATGGATTCCAATACAAGATGAAAAGCAACTAATCACTGCGTACCTAGACATCAACAGCATTGTGTATTTTCAAAAAGAAATCATTCAAGCGCAGTACCTGGTTAACTACGGCCTACAACCAGCAAGTCATCCAAGATTAGGCAGATCATCTATCGACACCATTGAGATTGATTGCAGCAAAAAAACCAAATATCGCACTCTAAATACACAATGGTTTGAACAAAACTTTGCAAAAGGAAAATCAACCGAGGATAAAAAAATTGATCCCAGTTGGCACTTACCCCCTTTTGACACTTACTCAAAAGTCATCATCAAAAGCTTATGCCAATAACCTATAGGTGAATTTTTACCGAGATCGTATTTATATAGTTTCCATGAAAATATTCAATATATGCACTTTATTTGCGTCTTTTTATTTTGCACTATTTACCAGCCTTTCGTTCGCTGATACAAAACCTGCCTATATGGTCTCGGAGATCACTTATCTAGACAAAGACAAATATATTAGCCTCTACTCTGTAGAAGCAAAAAAAGCATTTATAGAATTTGATGCGGTGTTTATAGCAAGTACCGATGACAAAATTGTAGTTCGAGGCGATAGCCCAGGGCATAGAGTTGTTATTGCAAAATTCCCTTCATTAGATAAGGCAAATGCATTTATAGCCTCTGAAAAATATAAAAAATTACGTGAATTAGGATCTCCGTTTTTCATCAGTAGATCCTATATAGTCGAGGGTAACTAACCGGGCGTTAAACCCAATTAGACAGAATAATTCGATTACCGTATGTCTACACATACGTAAACCAGCAAAGTCGTCCTTTGAACTGGTTTTCCATTCTGAATCAAGTACCTATTCTTAATAACTTAGAGGCATTACCCCCCAGGATAGCTGCTTTTTGAGCATCTGAAATAGGAGTTTTCAAGACCTGCTCAACAGGAAACTCTTCCCAGGGTATTGGGCTATCTGTTCCGATCACGACTTGAGAAGACCCAACTTGAGCTATTAAATGTCTTAAGCCTTCGGAGGTGAAGACCAATGAATCAAAAAATATTTGGTTCAAATATTCAGTTGGCTTTTTCTTCAGAACCACATCGGGATTGCAATTAATGGGCGATACGAAACAAGAGTGATCCATTCTAGGAGCGTAGGAACCCAGAAACCCTCCTCCGTGCGCTGCCAGTACCTTTAAATTCGGGAACTTATCGAATACACCTTCATAAATCAGGTGTTGAAGTGCAATCGTAGTATCCAAAGGATTCCCAATTACATTAGACATCCAACCATTGCCCTTGAAACGAGACGACAACTGCGCAGTACCTTGAGGGTGAATAAAAAGCACTGCACCCAGTTCCTCAGCCTTAGCCCAAATTGGATGAAAACGAGGATCAGCATGCTCCACTCCCGCAACATTGGCTTGAATAGCTACCCCTTTAAAGGCTGGGTTTTTCATTAGCTCAGTTAACTGTTCAACAGCTAAGTCTGGATATTGCGTGGCAATTGAACCAAAAGCCGCAAAGCGAGTCGGGTATGCACCACACAGATCTGCTAAATTGTCATTGTTGATTCGGCAAATCTCCTTAGCCAGGTCTCGATCCTTGGCGTACCAAAAGGTATTGACTGACAAAACTTCCATGTCAACGCCTTTAGCGTCCATGTTCTCAATTCGTCGTTGTATAACTTCTGTTGCGCTCACTGGAATATAGTGCTCAGGCCCACCTTTTACAGCCCCATTAACACTTGTGCCTTTACCAGCCAGTGCTACCGCCTCCGGAAAAAAACAATGTGCATGCGCATCGATAACCTTGACTTTTTTACCCTGATACATATAAGGTTTTCGCTTTGTACCTGCTAATGGGTGGCGGTGACTCAAGGAGGGCTCATTTCCCGCATCTTTCCCCCCCCTATCCCACTGGGGATTCAGTAATGGATTTGTAGTAATCTCTTGCGCATTGCAACAATTACAGAAGTAGATACTGGAGGCACTAGCCCCAAGACCTGCCATAAATGATCGTCTAGTCGTCATAATTACACTCCCTTATAGGTCATTTTAGAGTAGCTAAATTTGATTTGGTATTATGGCAATCCCTTTTATTTCGACAAAGTACTTCAAAACAAGCGGGCCTGGCTGGGGGGAGTATCTTCAAGCACTTCAGTTCAGGTGATTAACAAGAAATCCAATAACTCTAGAACCATAGTTAGAATCAACGGTCTTGACCATCAACTTTTAATCTATTCTTATGTGGCTGCAAATTTGACAAGAATCGTTAATATTGAAGAGAAAATCAAATTATTTAAAAAACAGCCTTAGACAATTAAAGTGTTGATCAAAAGCCGGCAACCTTTCGAGCTTCACACATAAACCAGGAGTAAGTATTCATGAGTTCAGTATATAAACCAGAAAATGTAATTCGATTAGGGAAGGATTTTGTTTGGCCAGGGGATAAAAAAGTAGCCGTTGTAATTGATGTGGCCTATGAGTGCTGGTCTGATGGTAGTTACTCTGGCATAGGTCCTATGGGCAATGTTTTAAAACCTGGATTCATTGATAACAATGCTATTTCCTGGGGCAGGTATGGTGTTTTGCAAGGAATTCACCGAGTTTTACGAATTCTGAAACAACACAACGCAAAAGCATCCTTTATGACAAACGGCGTGATAGCTGAGTTGTACCCGGCTGATGTGAAGCAAGTTTTCGAAGAGGGACATGATATTTATGGCCACTCTTATGCCATGGATGTCATACCCACTTATCTAGACCAGAGCGCCGAGATTGCGAATATTAAAAGAACAACCGATCTTATAGTGAACGCATGTGGCTATACACCGAAAGGTTGGATCAGCCCCCGACTAACCGGAAGCAGCAAAACATCTGAACTCCTAATCGAAAACGGTTATAAATGGCATAGTGACTGTATGGATGATGATCTTCCTTATCTAGAAAAGTATCCTACTGGAGATATTATGGCCATTCCATTTACGATGGAAATCAATGACATGCCCCACTCCGTAAGGTACGGAAATTCACCAGGAGAATTAGTGCATGATTTTCTAAAAACGATTGATTGGATGACTAAATTTGAGCCGAATGCAACGCTCATGAACTTTACAGCTCATACCCACGTTTACGGCAGACCGGCTGGGGCTTTAGTATTTGACCAATTAATTGAACTTGCTTCAAATAGAACAGACATCTGGCTAACTACAAGAGAACAAGTCTACGAATACGCCAAAAAATATTTCTAACATAACACACGCTCAAAGTTAAAATGAATTCGTCTCCAACAGATGTGTTGATTAGTGAAGTTGGGCCGCGTGATGGACTTCAATCCATTAAAACTGTCATGTCAACAAGTGACAAACAGAAATGGATTGATGCACTCTATAAGGCAGGTGTAAGTGAGATTGAAGTCGCTTCATTTGTTCCACCTAAGTTGTTACCCCAAATGGCAGATGCAGCCGAGGTTGTTAGATATGCCAAAACACTAACAGGTTTAACAGTCATGGCGTTGGTTCCTAATTTAAAAGGAGCAATAGCAGCCATTGAAGCTGGCGTACACAAATTAACCATTCCCGTCTCTGCAAGTGCAGCACACTCTATGGCAAATGTCCGTAAAACACGTGAGGAAATGGTTGATGAAGTCAGGCAAATAGTGCAATACCGTAACGATTGGGCTCCATTAGTCAAAGTAGAGGCCGGTATATCAACTGCATTTGGCTGTACGCTGCAGGGGCTAGTTTCTGAGGATGAGGTCATTTGGCTGGCAGAGGCAGTCACCACTGCCGGAGCTGATGAGTCAGGCTTATCAGATACGACCGGCTACGCTAATCCAGTGCAAATCAAACGACTATTTAAACGACTCAAAGAGGCTATCGGCAATAAAGCTGGAGCTGCTCATCTGCACAATACACGTGGACTTGGATTGGCAAACTGCTTGGCGGCTTATGAAGTTGGCGTTACTTCCTTTGACTCTTCCTTGGGGGGGTTAGGGGGGTGTCCATATGCCCCAGGTGCATCAGGAAATGTTGTAACTGAGGATTTAGTATTTATGTTTGAAGCTATGGGGATTAAAACTGGAATCAATTTAGATCTCCTATTTCAGGCAAGGGAACCACTTCAATCCGGCGTACCCCATGAAACCCTTTATGGAATGGTTCCTGAAGCTGGAGTTCCCAAAGGCTTTGAGGCTGCGACAAAATGAAATCAATGAACAAACTGCCCTACGAGGGAGTAAGAGTTATAGAGTTTTCACACATGGTGATGGGACCCACCTGCGGGATGATACTGGCTGACTTAGGTGCGGAAGTTATTAAAGTGGAACCCATTGAGGGCGATAAAACAAGGAAGCTACTAGGCTCTGGCGCTGGATTTTTTTCTATGTTCAATAGAAATAAAAAAAGTATCGCCGTCGATATGAAAACGCCTGAAGGCATCGAAATAATAAACAAGTTAGTTTCTACCGCAGATGTGATTTGTGAGAACTTTAAACAGGGAACTATGGCTAAACTGGGTTTAGACTATGAAACCTTAAAGAAGAAATACCCGAAACTAATATATGTGTCACATAAAGGTTTTCTTCCTGGACCTTACGAACATCGTACCGCCTTAGATGAGGTGGTGCAGATGATGGGCGGATTGGCTTATATGACCGGCCCAGAGGATAGACCACTGAGAGCTGGAACATCTGTCAATGACATTATGGGAGGAACATTTGGAGCAATTGGAGTAATGGCAGCTCTGCGCCAAAGGGAAGTCACAGGGGAAGGACAAGAAATTCAGAGCTCACTTTTTGAAAATAATGTATTTCTTGTAGGTCAGCATATGATGCAGTACGCTGTTACAGGAGTTGCACCAAAACCTATGCCAAGTCGAATTTCGGCCTGGGCAATCTACGATGTATTTGAAGTGGCAGGTGGAGAAAAGATTTTTCTAGCAGTGGTATCAGATACTCAGTGGAAGATTTTTTGCGATGCCTTTGGTTTTTCTGATTTATTCAACGATCCCTCATTGCATTCGAACAACCAAAGAGTAAAGGCTAGATCAACGCTGATACCTGAAGTCAGAAGCCGGATAGCCGGACTCTCAGCAAGTTACGTCAGTAATATTTTTGAAAAAAACAGCTTGCCGTTTGCCCCGATTACTAGACCTGAAGAGTTATTCGATGATCCTCACCTAGAGGCTACAGGTGGGTTGGCCAAACTCACAATCACGGATGGATCCAATGCCGGCAAAGAGACTAAAACCCCTTTATTGCCCTTGACGATAAATGGTGAGAGATTAGGAATACGAGCTAACACCCCCAAAACAGGCGAGCAAACACATGAGATTCTTTTCGAACTAGGATATACAGCAGAAGAAATCACAAGATTCGCAAATAAGGGATCAATTTAAAATTGCTTTAATAAATAGATTCAAACAAAGCTCCTTCACAGATATTTTTTGGATTTGAACTATCATAATTATTAAGAACATATGCACCGTCTACATTTAGCATCAAAGTCATAATTCTTTTCGGTTCATTGGCGACCACCAAATTCCATCTATTCCTCCCGCTCCCTTCAGCTTTACCAGAATAACGCTCAAGAACAACATCTCCCGCGGCAAAGGACGCAGTTGAAGTCTTTACAAAGTTAAACGTATTACTTTTCTTATATAGCTCAATTCTTACTACCATTTCATTTTGACACTTAAACAAATAGGTTTGCTTATCTAGCCCATCTCCACTTGAGCGCGAAAAATTGTCACCTATCGAACAAGCCGTCATTAAAAATAAATTTATTATTATGATTAAATTTTTCATTATGGTATTTTAAATACAAAACCACATGAATGTTTGAGATCATAAATAATACTTATTTAATTATGATAATTATGTTTAATATAAAAACTATTACACCATAAGGTGAAAGGCAGCTTAAAACAATTTCACCAAGAAAATAATACTAATTAGCGCATATTTGCCGAGATAAAAATTAATGACAAAATTGCGATTTAAGTCTAGATGTTGCTATTTATAACAAGGGACGAACTCTAGGTAATTTACTAGAAATCATTTATCCAAAAGAGGATTAATAGTGCGCAAGGCATCCAAATATATTTTTTCTTTGAACATATCAGGCCTATCCAGATATTCCAAAATCCACTCTAAGCTATCTTGCCCCCAAAACACTTGATGATTAATTCGTAAACTGGGAGCGCCAAAAACGCCCTCTTGTGCGGCTTTATTTGTGGAGTCCACTAACGCTAATTTAATGCTTTCATCGCTAGGCTTAGGCGTATCCGAGGGTAAATCAATGGCAAGACAGAAATCACCCCATTCCAGTTCGGGATCGTGCCCCTTAGCCCAGACAAAATCAAATGCTTTATCAAGCGTCTCCAAGTCAGCATTTATTTGCAGCAATAACCTTTGAGCTGGCGCTGAGGCAAAAGGGTGTCTAGCGGGAAACTTAAACGGTAAATTTAATTTTTGAGCTCTCCACACGCAAAATTGGTATGTGTGAGCTCTTTTTTCAAAAACCTCAGCTGGACCCCGGTTATTTTGAAGTCGAAATAGACCTGGAAGAAAAATAGGAACCGCAATGATCTCCAATCTATCTTCGAGCACCTTCCTAGATTTAAGAAAAAAATAGGTATACGGAGAAATGATGTCGTAATAAAAATATGCTTTTGTCTTCATATCATTAATCTCAAAAAATGGAAGCTATATTGGGAACGCTATTTGTATATTTAACCCTTTTCGCTATCCAAGTGCGACATCATGAGTTCTGCATACCTAGTCCCCGAGGCAATACCTATTGGAAATGATTCATCCAACAAGTGCAACTCTTGCTGACTTAATTTGATGTCCAATCCTTTAAGAGAATCCTTTAATGTTAGAGTTCTCCTACTCCCTACCAGTGGGAATATATCCACCCCTTTAGCCAATACCCAAGCAATAGCAATCTGAGGGATAGAAGCGTGTTTCTCTTTTGCCATCTTTCTTAGGGGCTCTAGCAAGGCCAGATTTTGTTTGAGGTTGTCACCTACAAACCGGGGACTGTGACTGCGAAAGTCACTTTGAACTATAGGTTTATCACCCCAATTGGGATCAAAAAGGCCACGCGAAAGGACACCGTAAGCGGTGATTCCAACCCCTAACGCTCGGCAGGTCTTCAGTACTGATTGCTCGATTCCTCTTGACAGTAAGGAATACTCAATTTGTAAATCCGAGATAGGATGAACTGAGACCGCCCTCTTGATTGTCTCGCTACCCATCTCTGATAGCCCTATATATTTGACGTATCCCGCTTTGACCATGTCTGCAATAGCACCAATGGTTTCCTCAATGGGTACAGTAGGATCTAACCTGGCAGGTCTATAAATATCTATGTATTCAGTTTTAAGTCGCTTCAAACTATAAGCCAAGGACGACTTTACCGCAGCGGGTCTGCCGTCAAAGCCATGCCATCCTCCACTTGGATCCCTTTGAGCTCCAAATTTAACGCTTAGCAGATATGACTCACGAGGAACGCCATCGAGCGCTTCGGCCAGTAAAAGCTCGTTATGTCCCATGCCATAAAAATCACCCGTATCCAGTAAATTGACTCCTGAGTCAAGGGCTAATTTAATTGTCGCAATGCTCTCTTGTCGATCCGCAGGACCATAGAAATCGGACATTCCCATACACCCTAAGCCCACCAATGAGCTTGAGGGACCATTTCTGCCAAGATTATTTTTCATAGATTAACTCCAATATTAAGCAAAATGTTTGTTCAATCAAAATTTATGCTCAAATTTCTAGTCAAGCATCATTAATCGATCAATGTTTTTTTGAAATGAATTCAGTCGTAAATTGAATGAAATCCCTACGATTTTCAAAGAATTTAAAACACACCAAGCACTTCAAAAACTTAAGTCACTAAGTGAGCGTTGATTGAACGGCTTCCCAACCAAGCGCTACCAAGGGTAATCCATAGGGCGATTATGCTCTGATTTTAATTCCATTGAAAGCACAATGGGAACCATGAGCACACCTGAACTTTCAAGACCAGTGAATAAACTTTCAACTCAAGCATTTCTAACCTTGCTGTTGATCGGCTTCATAATGGGGGCCAATCACGTCTGTGCACGCTTTGCATTCAATGATGGCCTAAGTGTGATGACCGCCGTATGGGTAAGATCAAGTGTTACGAGTTTAATTATCTTGGGCTTAATCATTTACCAAAGGATTCCCAGATCTATTTCAAGTTCGCACATTAAGTATTTAATTATTGTAGGAATACTGATCACCATTCAAAGCACAAGTCTCTATGCGGCAGTTGCAAGAATGCCAGTTGCATTAGCACTCCTAGCTTTTAATACTTATCCACTTTTTGTTGCACTTTTGGCTAGACTAATCTACAAAGAAGTCATAGAGTCAAAGGTAATATGGTTAATGCCCATCATTCTCGTTGGACTTGGTTTAGCACTGGATGTCTTTGGTGTAACAACAGCTGCAGGAGCTTTGGAACAGTGGAGAGTAATAGGCTTGGGTGTTGCTTTTGCATTAACAGCGTCGCTAAGTTTCTCATTCGCATTACTATTAACACAGCACCGAACATCCGGCTTAGACGGACGAATAAGGTCCGTTATAACTCTAGGGATGGTGTCTTTATTAACACTGGCTATTTGTATGGTCCAAGGTGGGCCAGTGTGGCCTGAGCATTTTTCAGGATGGATAGGATTATTATTACTGACTATTCTTTACGGAACGGGGTTCACCATTATGTTCACCGTTTTACCTCGTTTGGGAGCTGTTGGAAACACTTCTATTATGAATGTAGAGCCAGTCTGCGCTCTTGTATTAGCCTGGCTTATCTTAGATCAGCATGTATCCATGTCGCAAATATTGGGAGCTTTAGTTGTCGTGACAGGAGCGATCATGCTGGGACTTCGAAAGTAACCCAATGTTCACTCCAAATAGACGTTCATCAGAACTTAATTTAAGAACTCTCTTAGTAGGTCTAAAACCACATCTGGAGCCTCTGCCATCAGCGCATGCCCTACGCCTGGAATAATCTCTAACCGTACACCCTTAATTTGCTCTGCTAACTTAAGCGCAGCCTTTGCGGAGGTCATTCTGTCCTGAGCTCCCGCAATAATTAAAGTAGGTACGCAAAGTGCACTTAACCTCTCTTGGTCGACACTATAGTTATTACATGCACATAAATCAATGTAAAACACGCCTTTAATTTGACGCTCCATCAACCGTTGGTTAACACCTAGCATCCACATCCCTGGAACGGTATTGCGTCCGATTTGGGCCCGAGTTGAATGTGAGAAATTATTAACCATTGAGATGGCTTTTGCCTCGTTATTTTGTGCTGCATCCAGAAGGACATCGGATACTGGCATGGGAAGGGAAGTTCCAATTAAAGCTATTTTCTTGATTCGATCAGGAAATGCACATGCGACATCTAAAGCAACGAGGGATCCCATGCTGTGGCCAACAATATAGGCTTGTGAGATATTGAATAGGTCCAACAACTGATGCGTCCAGTTGGCAAGCTCCTCAACAGTTTGTAGTGGACTCCCTTCACTCAAGCCATGCCCAGGTAAATCTGGCGCAAAGGTGTTATAACCGTGGTGAGCAAACCACCTACTTTGCAATGCCCAACACGAGTGATCTTGTTGAGCACCGTGGATAAAGATAATGGAGGGTTTATTTGATGAGATCTGAGCTTGGGCATCAGCTTTACCCAAATAAACAAATGCACTTTGCGCGTTAATCTCTATTTTCATGTCACACCCTTGCAGCAGCCGTTAGGCCTTTTTTAAGATCATCGATCAAATCTCTTGGGTCTTCCAGCCCAATGGATAACCTTATTGTTCCTGGATGTATACCTGATAGTATTAAATCTTGATCCGACATTCTGAAATGAGTTGTAGATGCGGGGTGAATGACCAGGGACTTGGCGTCACCTACATTGGCAAGATGAGAAAAAACATTCAAAGCTTCTATGAATCGTTTTCCAGCCGCTCTCCCTCCTTTTAGATTAAAGGTAAATACAGACGAACTCCCTTTCGGTAAAAGTTGCTTGGCCAATTGATGGTCTGGATGACTTTCTAAATCAGGGTGCACAACCGATGAAACTTCCCCTGCTTCGATCAACCTTTCTTGCAAATAACCCAACACTGCCCTCGTATTCTCAATATGTTTGGCCATTCGCAAACCCAAAGTTTCCATGCCCTGAAGGATATGAAAAGCTGACATCGGGCTCAAACAAGCTCCAAAGTCCCTGAGTCCTTCACGCCTTGCTCGTAATAAAAAAGCGGCTACTGTTGACTCATCAGAAAAATTCATTCCATGAAATCCAACGTATTCCTCCGCTAGACCGGGAAACTTCCCACTAGCACGCCAATCAAACTTACCCGAATCAACGACAACTCCACCAATCACAGTACCGTGTCCACTGAGAAATTTGGTTGCAGAGTGGAAAATTAAATCCGCACCAAAGTCAAAGGGTTTGAGCAAATAAGGGGTAGTGAAGGTAGCATCCACTAATAAGGGAAGGTTGTGGGCGTGCGCAATATCGGATACCACGGATATATTTAAAACATCCAAACCTGGATTGCCTAATACCTCGCCAAATAGTAGCCTTGTCTCTGGCCTAATTGCTTGTGACCAAGCCAAGGGATCGCGTGGATCGACAAATGTTGTCGTAATTCCAAAACGCGGTAAGGTATATGCAAGTAAATTATGGGAGCCGCCATAAAGGGACCTACTCGCAACAATATGCCCGCCAGTGCCCATTAGGGTTGAAATCACCAAATGCAGAGCAGCCTGTCCAGAAGCAACGGCAACGGCGCCCACTCCCCCCTCTAGGGCAGCAATTCGCTCCTCGAATACGGCTGTGGTTGGATTAGAAATTCTAGAATAAACATGCCCTCCCCGCTCCATGTTAAAAAGTGAGGCCGCATGATCTGTATCTTGGAACACATAGGAGGTCGTAAGGTAAATGGGCTGGGCTCTGGCACCAAACTCCTGATCGGGCGTCTGACCAGCGTGCAACGATAAAGTATCGAACTTGAATGGCATATTCTTTAACCTTTAACTGGATCGGTGTGTTTAATTTTCAAGTAATAAGCTCGATCTTTCTATTGCAAGACTTTACTCTCAACAGCCTCTTTTATTAATCGTTCTGCATCTTCTTTTAAGAGAAACCCTGCTTTCATGGCCCTATTTGTGGCTTTCTTTACCGCGTCGACATAACCGTCGTGCGAAACATATCGCTCCTCAAGAGAGAGTCGGGGGTCGCCGTTCAAGCTTCTCTCATGAGATGTTCTTGCAAAGGGAATCATTCCCCCAACGTAATCACAAATTTGACCTCGGTGAAAAGGTTTTACATTTCCAGAGGCGATATTCCATCCCAAGTAAGTCCCCAGGGGGGCCTCCAAAAGCACGACAGGGACGCCCCCTAATTCATTACCATCTGCATTTACTTTGGGTGCGTACATTGGCAAAATTTGTTTAATCGCAGGGGGCACGTTGCTAATTTCTCCGTACCCCTCATCTCCATTGAAATTCTTTCCCCAGTCATAATCTATCAGGGGCATGATGAAATCTGCCTCTGGAGCAGTTGAACGCAACTGGGGGATTGTGGGAAAGCCAATTGCAATTTTATTTGCAGGGGCTAAGGTTTTGTCTTTAAGAGTTGGCCATTGACTCTTGGGCGGTTCAACTCCTTTCATGACCCAATTTCTGAAATGAACTCTTAATGCATTCACAGTCTCAGTATGGGGCACGGGATTGAGTGGATAAAGACCAACCCCGTAATTATTTCCTGGGCAGGCGGCACCCTCTGTGGGTAATCCAACACCCGGTAAACTTGAGTTAAAGCCACCACTACCGCCACCGTGATTAGAGCTAGCAATGTAGTAGCGACGAACATTAGACGGCAAAGGCAAATCTGACTTACCGTCCGTTCCAACCCATTCTGGTGTTAATTTAAGCGCCCAAACTTCTGCAGAGCCGAAGTGCTCTATTATTTTGGGACAGGTATGGGTTTGTGTACAACGGTCCAACAAACCTATAGATCGACCTCCACGGGCTTTGTCTTTGTAAGGCAACCACCACTGCGGGCCTTCGCTTCCAACTTGGTAGAGTTCCAGTACACCGTCTGGCTGAGCCCATCTAAAATTCAAAGAAATACGTCTTCCTGCAATGATAGGCCATAGCCCGTCGTGAACTTGAGCTCCATCTTCATTTTGATTAAATCCAAGATACAGCCACCCACGAAGGAAATTGCCAGACTGAGATACCCCACGGCCAATGCTGTGAGTAACTAAACCAGCTATTGGATTAGGTGTACCAAAATCATCGACTTTAGAATTTTTAAAGAAAAAACCTAAATCACGCCATGCTGCAAATCCAATGCCCAAGACATATGCGTCCTGCGAGGGAAATACAACTTGATACAGTTTTGAGATATCAAATCCATTGCGCAAGCATATCTGCGTAGGATCAGGTACGCCCGGAAATGGATTAGAGGAGTCACACCTTCCCCAAGACCAGTCTTCTGCTGGGATAGGAGTTTCACCAATGACTTCGCCGCGTGTAGACTCCGCAACTCTTGAAACCATTTTGGACTGCGATGTGTCAAGTGTGGAGGGTTTATAAGGTACGGGATTAGTTTGAACAATCAAAGGCTGGGAGTTAGGACCACCTCTATTGACGATTCTCCCAAGAACGTTACCAGAAATAGAGGTGCCGTCTGGGTTATGCGCAATCGGCACTTGTAACCAGTGAGACCTATCCACTCCAGCCGTGGACCTAACTGAGGTCGCTCCAGAGTTATCGCCTTGCCAAGCACTAGTCAAATCTATATCGCCATTTGTTCTTTCTGCAATGACGTTGGCCCGCCTCAAGCCTCTATTGGGTACTTCATGCCACATTAAGCCACTTGCCTTTGTAGCATCTAGGGGACGGGTTAAAACAAAGGTAGCAACGTAATGAACTTTACCGTCTTTTTCCTTTGCAAGCTCAATATCATTAATAATTCTGTTCTTTGAGCTCTTCGGATCAATTTCTCCAAAGGCCCTACCAGCAATTTGCACAGAATCAACGCCACCGGTCTCGGACGCAGGCAGAGGCTTTGTCTCGTCCACAATGATTTTTATGACTCTTGCATTAACCGACAAAGGAGAAAAAACGAAAAGGAAAATCAAGATGCTAATGCAGTTACTTACTTTGTATATAAAAGATTTATTCATATTATTAAATTCGTTTATCTATACGGATCGACAATTCAAGGTTGTCAAACTATATAGTTTCCTAACCCGCTAAAACAGACTTATATGAGCACCAAAATATCAAAACTGCTTGACCGAAAGCCGTATTGAATAAGAATTCAAAAATTCTTTGACAACATAAGAAAATTAGTTCCAATATTTATTTCTCAGAATCGACAAGTCCCTTCACAAACCATTTTTGCATTCCAACGACCACCAAAGCTGGGGGCACCATTGCTAATATTGCACAAGCCATAACCAGATTCCAAGTTATTTGCGTATCGCCCCCAGTACTTAAGTTATGTATTCCCATAACGATAGGATACATTTGTTCATCCGTACTAATCAGTAAGGGCCATAGATATTGATTCCAACCATAAATAAACTGAATCACAAATAACGCAGCAATACTTGTCCTGGAAAGTGGCAACAAAATATGCCAGAAGAAACGCCACGGTGAGGCACCGTCCATCTTAGCGGCTTCTGTTATTTCGTCTGGCAGAGTTAGAAAAAATTGTCGGAATAAAAAAGTAGCTGTGGCTGATGCTGTCAAGGGAACGATTAATCCAGTATATGTATTGACCAAACCAAGATCTGCAATTACTTTATAGGTCGGAACAATTCGCACTTCAACGGGCAACATTAACGTTAGGAAAATACCCCAAAATACTAATTTCCTAAATGGAAATCTGAAATAAACAACCGCGAAGGCACTCATAATTGAAATCACTATTTTTCCAGTTGCCACACCGAGAGCCATTACCAGGCTCACCCAAAGCATTCTGCTTACAAGGAGCCTACTATTAAATCCAGAATCATTACCGGTGAGAATAGAATAATAATTTTCAAACATCTTTGAGCCAAACCACAAAGGAACAGGGCTTTGAGACATCTCCTGGGCCGAGTGGGTAGACGCAACCAATGCAAGATAAATAGGAAAAGCAACCACTGCCACACCCAAGCACAAGATAAAATGAGAAAAGTAGTCAAGAATTTTATTTTGCTCAACCATGATTTAATAATTAACTCTGCTCTCAATGTAGCGAAACTGAATGATTGTCAAAATAATCACAATACACATAAGCACTATAGATTGAGCTGCAGAACCACCCAAATCCATAGCTTTAAAACCGTCAAAATAAACTTTATAGATTAGGATTGAAGTATCTTTTCCCGGCCCCCCTTTGGTAGTCGCATCCACGACTCCAAAGGTATCAAAAAAAGCATAAACGGTATTAGCAACCAATAGAAAAAATGTTGTCGGAGACAGTAAGGGAAGTTGGATCGTCCAAAAACGACGTACAACTGAAGCACCGTCAATTGCAGCTGCCTCAATGAGAGACTTTGGAATATTTTGCAGTCCTGCCAAAAAAAAGAGAAAGTTATATGAAATCTGTTTCCAAACTGATGCAACAACTATCAATATCATTGCGTGATTACTATTGAGTAATATATTCCACTGGACCCCAAACTTAACCAATAGGTTGGGTAATAATCCAATAGAGGGTGCAAATAAAAAGAGCCAGATGATCCCAGCAACTACTGGAGCAACTGCATATGGCAATATCAGCAGTGTTCTATAAATAAACTTACCGCGTACAACACGGTCTGCAAAAAAAGCTAATAACAAGGATATAGAGATACCAATAAAAGCAACGGATACTGAAAAAATTGCCGTCGTTTTAAATGAAGCCAGATAGGACTCATCTTGCCATAGCGATCGAAAATTATCCAAACCCGACCACTCTACTGAACTACCGAATGGGTCCGATTGCTCAAACGACTGAACTAACGCCTGACCTGCTGGCCAGAAAAAAAAGACGAGAACGATAAAAATCTGGGGAGCTAACAATACCCAAGGTATCCAAGATGATTGGAAGAAAACCTTTTTATCATTACTCAAAATTTAGACATCCAAAAACAAGGGGCTTTATGAGCCCCTTTTGATTTTTATGATTGTTATTTATTGGCTTTTTCAAACTTATCCAACAATTCGTTACCACGCTTTGCAATATTTTCCAAAGCATCCTTGGCTGATTTCTTGCCCGCCCACACTTGCTCTAGCTCTTCATCCTCTATAGAGCGTATTTGAACATAGTTACCAAGTCGAATACCCCGAGATTTATCAGTGGTTTTACGGATCATCTGATTGACAGCCACATCAGTTCCTGGATTTTGTTTATAAAAACCAGACTCATCCGTCAACTTAAACGCCGCTAAAGTAACAGGCAAATAACCAGTCCGCTTATGGTTTGCAGATTGCACCGCAGGACTGGATAAGTAATTAAAGAACGATGCGACACCTTTGTATTCCTCTGGCTTCTTGCCTGCGAAAGTCCACAAACTCGCGCCTCCAATCACCGTATTTTGAGGAGCACCGGGGACATCTGGATAATAGGGCAGTGTTCCAACCGCAAACTTAAATTTGGCGTTCTTGCTTACACCGGCGTAAATTGATGAAGAGCCGAAGGTAATAGCGCACTCGCCAGAAATAAAGTTTGCATCAGGACTATTTCCCCTACCTTTGTAAACAAATAGGCCCTGTTGGGACATATTAGCCAAATTTTCAATATGTCTGATCAATAAAGGTGAGTTTGAGACTAAGCGCGCGTCCATGCCCAACAATCCATTACCTTTTGTAGCGAACTCGCTGTTGTGCCAAGTTGAAAAACTCTCAAGTTGAGTCCATCCCTGCCAAGAAGTTGTTACTGGGCATGTGTGTCCGCTGGCTTTCAATTTTCCAGCAACCAATGCTATCTCTGGCCAAGTTTGAGGTAATTTATCTGTAGAAATTCCTGCGGCTTTGAGGGCGTCCAAATTGACCCACATGACCGTGGTGGAACTGTTAAAGGGGAAGGACATCATTTGACCACTGGGTGCGGTGTAATATCCAGAAATTGCTGGCACATATGATTTAGGATCAAATTTATAGCCTGCATCGCGCATTAATTTATCTACAGGTACCACTACCCCTTTGGATGACATCATTGTGGAGGTACCAACCTCAAATACTTGCAGTATGTTGGGAGCATTGCCTGCACGAAACGCCGCAATAGCTGCGGTCATGGCCTCATCGTAACTACCTTTAAAAACTGGAACTATTTTGTAGTCTTTTTGATTTGCATTAAAGTCCTTTGCGATGTCGTTAACCCAGTCTCCGAGTGCCCCAGACATTGAATGCCACCAAATTATTTCTGTCTCAGCATGGCCCAATGCACAACTAAATGCCAATACAAAGAGGAGTAAAGTCTTTTTAAGATACATGGTTTTCCTTTGGTAACTGAATCAATATCGGGTGAGTTTATTACACATCCTTGCTGAAATATGAAGCTATGATGACAATCGACAATGGCTGTAACAAGGTTTTATTCATTATTTACTCAATCGTGGTTGTTCAATTTTTGCAAATGAAAGAATCAAAAATTACAGTCGATTTGATGGAAAAATATCCACGCGGTCAGTAATTATTCCATCTACACCCATTGCCAGGAGCCGCAGTACGACCTCGTTTTGATTAACCGTATAACTGAGTGTTTTTAATCCGAGTTGCCTCGCACTTGCGATTCGCTCGCTAGTCCATACGTCATAATGACAGACTAGCACTTGACAGCCTAGGGTTTTAGCCGAAATTAAAGTATCTTCATCCCAACTATGTGCCAAAAGACCGATCGCAAGCTTGGGCGCTACTTTCTTAGCACTGGTAAGTGAGGCGACGCTGAATGAGGTTAGCAAGGGTTTTTTAGGATGACTTGCCCATAACTTTTCAGCATATTGCGCAACTATACGTCCCGTTTCATCATCTTGACCGGGTGTCGGCTTAATTTCAATATTAAGATCGTAATTGTTTGAAATACAAAACTGAGCTACCACGCTAAGCGTTGGAATTCCTTCCCCCTTAAACTGACTGGAGTGCCATGCTCCGGCATCAAGTTTTTGTAATTCACTCCAAGGCTTTAATCCTGCGATACCCATTCCATTTGTAGTTCGCTCCAACTCAGCGTCATGTAATAAGAACGGAACATTATCGGAACTCAACTTAACATCACACTCAAACATTGTGTAGCCGTAATCTGCGCCTAGTTTAAAAGCGGCAAGTGTATTTTCTGGCGCCAGGCGACCAGAACCTCTATGCGCTATCCAATACGGATAGGTCCAATTAGATGCGGTGATTTTTATACCCCTACGAAATGTTCTTCATCGGAATTTTACTGTGGCATCTAATGATCTAGACAAGTCTTTAAGAACTTGAAGGCTTCGCACTTTCTTGTTGAATGTCTACTAATATTGCTCTTGCCGTGAATGATCCCAGAGTCTAGGACTAGAGTCCCAGTTGAACCCGCCCCCATATAGGGTTTACCCGCAAATGCAAATTAATGACAAGGCTTTAAATCTGCGATTAGTGTCGTCGCAAAATTGCCTGGCTAACAGCGAATTCCCAGCTTTGCATGTGTTCTTCAGCCTTTAAGCTATCAATGGAGGGAAGAAAGCGTTTTTCTTCCCTCCACAGATTGGACAATTCCTCTGTGTTTTTAAACACTCCTGCTCCCAATCCTGCCAAGTAAGCGGCCCCAAGTGAAGTAGTCTCAGTTACAACAGCTCGAACCACGGGTATGCCTAGTAAGTCTGCCTGAAACTGCATCAATAAATCATTTACACACGCTCCACCGTCTACTCTCAACTCTTTTAAGGGTTCCCCGCCTGATTGCACACAATCCAAGCTCATCGCTTTTAATATGGCAGCGCTTTGAAATGCAATACTTTCAAGGGCTGCCCGGGCTATGTGCGCAATAGTCGTTCCGCGTGTTAACCCACTGATCAGGCCGCGGGCATCTGCGTTCCAATAAGGGGCCCCCAGTCCGGTGAAACCGGGCACAAAGATAACGCCACCAGAATCTGAGACTGTTTCTGCCAGCTTTTGAACGTGTGTGCTTTCCTTAATAGCTTGTAATCCATCCCTAAGCCACTGGACCACAGCACCGCCAATAAATACACTTCCTTCAATTGCAAAAAAAGTTTGTGTATCGATTTGAGCAGCGCTGGTGGTGAGAAGATTGTTTTTAGAAATCTGAAAATTCTCACCCGTATGCATCAACATAAAGCACCCTGTACCGTATGTGTTCTTTGCCATGCCTGCTTTAAAACAGGCTTGACCAAATAGGGCACTTTGTTGATCTCCGGCAATACCTGAGACTAAAATTTTTTGTCCTAAAAATTCGGCATCAATTTCTGCGAATGCGAAGACAGACGGGTGTACTGTTGGCATTAAACTTAACGGAATACCCAGCATCTCAAGTAGTCTTGCATCCCATGTGTTGGTCCGAATATCAAATAGCATGGTCCGTGATGCATTACTCACATCGGTTGCGTGCACCCGCCCCTTAGTAAGCTTCCACAACAGCCAACTATCAACGGTCCCAAAAGCAAGCTCACCACGATTTGCACGATCTAAGGCACCAGGAACATTGTCAAGCAACCATTTCAATTTAGTTGCTGAAAAGTAGGCGTCAACGATCAACCCAGTTTTATCTTGAATGTATGCAGCGTATCCGCTTGACCTAAGTTCAATACAAGTAGGCTCCGATCTTCTATCTTGCCAAACGATAGCGTTATGAATGGGGTTGCCTGATAGACGGTCCCATACCACTGTAGTCTCTCTTTGATTGGTTATTCCAATAGCCTTAATTTGGCCTGGCCTGAGCCCCGATTTTGACAAAGCTTCTCTTGCAGTATGCAGTTGCGAATTCCAAATTTCCTCTGGATTGTGCTCAACCCATCCTGCGACGGGATAAATTTGTGAAAATTCTTGTTGGGAGGAGGAAACAATATGTCCTAGTTCATCAAAAATAATACTCCGCGAACTTGAAGTACCCTGGTCGAGAGTCAAAATAAACGACATGATAATTAAGTGTGAATACTTTCAAAGTTCAACTGATGTAAACATTACCTTCATGTTCTACGCCCAGTTTGAGTACTCATTTTAAAGCTGAGAACGGTGGAGAATGTCTAATAAGGACTGTTAATTACACCATAAAGAGAGTAATGAGCAAGACTTGGAGGAACGTACGAGATGATATAAAAATTTACAGAAAATGTCTATCTTTCAATTATGAAAGCTACATTTTGTTCTATCTAAACCTCTAGCCACTCTTTGCGAATGCTTTCATTTAATTTTAAAGATTCAGCCGATCCTTCAAATACTATTTTCCCATGCCCCATCACTAAAACACGGTTGGAAATATCTAGGGCAATTGTTAGCTTTTGTTCAATCAACAAAATTGCCAACCCCTTATCCCTTAATAACAAAAGATTTTGCTTAACTAGCTCAACAATTTTAGGAGCTAAACCTTCTGTGGGCTCATCAATGATGATCAAAGAGGGATTACCCATCAAAGTGCGTGATAGAGTAAGCATTTGTTGTTCACCGCCAGAAAGTACGCCTGCTGGAACAAATTCTCGCTCTTTAAGTCTTGGGAACATAGTGTAGATATCCTCAAAACTCCACTGAGCGAAGGTTGATACTAGACTACGCTTTTGAATTCCTAAAGATAGATTTTGTTGAACAGTTAAGTTAGGAAATATCTCTCGTGATTCGGGGACATATCCAACACCCAAACGCGCTATTTGAAAGGGCTTGAATGTTGCAAGGGATTGAGAATTCCATTCTATTACACCCGACCACTCCACCTGTCCGACTATGGACTTGGCTAAGGTGGAACGACCAGAGCCATTTCGTCCCAATAGGGACACAATCTCGCCAGCGTTTACACTCATCTCAACCCCATGAAGAATGTGGCTTTTGCCGTAATAGGCATGCAGTTCAGATATCTTAAGCATATGAAGTCACCTTATTCAAGCTGGCACCCCTAAATACGCCTCTTGAACTGCTTTATTTGCGCGGATATTAGAAGGAGTATCAAAGGCAATGATTTCACCATAGACAAGTACTGCAATTTTATCGGCTAGACCAAATACCACGCCCATATCGTGTTCAACTGTTAAGAGTGTCTTACCCTTTGTGACCTCAATGATTAACTCCAAAAAGTGAGCGGTCTCTGGGTTACTCATACCAGCAGTAGGCTCATCAAGTAAGATCACATTGGATCCTGAGCCAAGAGTAACTCCAATCTCAAGTGCCCTTTGCTCGGCATAACTCAGTTGGCTGACAGAGGTGTTGCGCTTTTGGTCTAGTCTTAATGCATACAACAGATCATTCGCCCGCTCATTTACATCATGCATTGCGCTCAGAAGCTTAAGGTTATAGTAGGTGTGGCCTAGACTCCAAAGTACAGAGCAAGACAAATTCTCAAAGACGCTGAGATTAGGAAAAAGGTTCGTTATTTGAAAACTTCTTGCCAATCCAAGTCTGTTGATTTCAAATGGCTTCTTACCGTGTATGGGTACCCCGTTGAGTAGTACTTCGCCACTGGTAGGGCCAAATTGACCACTAATCAAATTAAAAAGGGTAGACTTACCAGCACCATTGGGGCCAATAATAGCCACTCGCTCACCAGGCAAAACCGATAAGTTCAAATCTCGTATGATCTTTGTTTGGCCAAAGTTCTTACAAAGATGATTGATTTCAAGTGAGAATTCACTCATAAATTTACACCTAACTTGGCGTGCTCTTTACTAGACTCAGCTTGCAGTAGATTGTCTTTAATTAATTCCGACAGTTCTAAGCTACACGTCAAAGCTGAACGTTTAATCAGATGAAAGACAGTGTAACTTATCAGTCCCCCTGCAGCACCCATCAACCACACAAATGGATCAGTTGGATTAATTTGTAATCCTGCAAATACCATATCAAAGCTTATATCATCGGTGAGTTGAAGTTGATATAGCATCTCAATGATTAAACTCACACTCATCACAAGCGGGATCAAAGAAAGTAACAATAACAGATAGTGAGCCCACAGTGCGTAGAAACGGCGAAGTACAAGCCGCCCCTCAAGTGATCCTAACCTGCTTAACTGAACAACCTTACGCAGAAGGTTCGTGTTATTAACAATGACTCCGGCTATCCCACCTGGTAAATAAAGGACACTCATGAAAAAAATTAATCCCAAATATAAAAGCCATGCTTTTGTTAATTTAGAGAATAAATTGTAGGTGAGCACAAGCAATGCGGCACCGATTATCGGTCCAAAGAATACATTGATGCCACCCAAGTACGTGAACAAGATGTAAGCGCCAGAACGCACGGGCCCAACAACTTCACTGTTAACAAGCTCAAAATTTATCGCTGAAAGTCCACCCGCTACACCGGCAAAGAAACCTGAAACTGTGAATGTAATCCACCGAATATGCGCAGTGTTGTAGCCTAAAAACTCAACACGAACTGGATTGTCTCTCACAGCATTGAGTAATTTACCGAGAGGAGTTTTAGTGAAAAAATAAATGAGTGCTACACAAGCAAAACAATAAGTTGCGATTAAATAATATACCTGTAGCTGCGAGCCGTAAGTTACACCAAAAACCGAATGCCCCGTGACTCGGTTACCTGACAATCCAGCCTCGCCACCGAAGAAGTCAGAAAACATAAGGGCCATAGAGGCAATAAGCTCTGATGTCCCAAGGGTTATCATTGCAAAAGTAGTGCCCGATTTTCTTGTACTGACAAAGCCTAGCAAGTAAGCGAGTGCTAAGGAACCTATGCCACCCAAAAGTGGAAGCAACGTGACTGGCACAAAATACTCAGTCCTCCCCCAAGCATTGAGTGCATGCATCGCAAAATAGCCCCCCATACCCGTATAAACAGCATGACCAAAGCTCAGCATTCCTCCCTCACCTAACAATAAATTAAACGAAAGACAGGAGATAATCACAATCCCAATTTGAGAAATAATGGCAAGCGAAAAATTAGATGTAAAAAATTGAGGCGCTAAAAGTAAGACTGCAACAAACAGTAGCCAAATCAGCTTTCCTTCTAAATTTATATGTCTTATCTGCGTCATTACTTTGCCCCTAACAATCCACTTGGCCTAAAAATTAGTATTAAGACAAGTAACAGATATGGCAACATAGGTGCAATTTGTGAAATCGACAAATTGAAAATTGAACTATGACTTAGACTTGCACTTAAGTTAATTCCCAAATTCGCAAATACGTTAAGTAAAGTTGTGTCCATGGAAACCGCAAAAGTTTGAATAATTCCAATCAATAGGGAAGCCAAAAAGGATCCAATCAATGATCCGATTCCCCCGACAACAACAACAACAAAAATAACAGAACCAACTGTTTCTGCCATAGCTGGCTCAGTAATGAAAGTGCTACCCCCAATTACACCTGCAAGCCCCGCAAGCGCAGTACCGATCCCAAATACCAGCATCAACACACTTGGTACGTCGTGCCCCAGAGCCTCAACCATATGCGGATAGGACAAAGCCGCCTTGATAATTAGTCCAAGTCGTGTATAGGTGAGGATAATCCACAGGAGGATCACCATCAATACAGCGGTCAACATGATAAAGAACCTATTGATTGGGAACGGTGTGCACTGAACAGTATCGTTGGCGGGATTAGACACGTTGATAGCTTCAGCTGTATTTAGCTTACACAAACTGTTGAGTAAATCGGTCCCTTCCCACCGCCAAATCCACTGAATATGGTGGGCTTGATCACTGACAAGGGTTACAAATGGGCCCTGCAACTCAAGGGGAGGAGTAAATGCGACAGTTGATCGACCCCAAATGATTTGAACAATTTCCAGAACCAAATAAGACAAACCAAAAGTCAAAAGTAATTCAGGTACATGTCCCCCCGAGTAAACCTTTCGTAATGCGTAGCGTTCAAAAAGTGCTCCGAGCAGCCCCATTAAAACAGGAGCAAAAAGTAAAGCTGGCCAAAACCCGACATACTGACTTATAGCAAAGCCTGCATACGCCCCAAGCATGTAAAAGGATGCATGTGCAAAATTAAGCACCCCCATCATGCTGAAGATAAGCGTTAAACCCGCACTCAGCATAAAGAGCAGCAACCCGTAGCTCAACCCATTGAGCAATGAGATAACGTAAAACTCCATTTGGTGCCCTATTGACTTTGACTACAGCGCACGAGCCCAGTGGGTGGGCTCGGTCTTATTTATAAACACCATTAAAAGCATGGCTCTACAGTACAGTGCAGATCAAGGCATTTTCATATTACAAGTTGTTGGAGTGCTAGAGACATAGGGCTCAAAGGTCTTAACGACTGCCAGAGTCATGCCAGTGCTCTCGGGACTGTAAGGGAACTTCTTATCTGTTTTCTGCCAAACAGAAATATAAAGAGGTTGTTGGAGCTGATGATCGTACTTTCTCATCTCAAGTGCACCGTTAACGCTATCAAAATGTAGGCCGTGGAGTTGAGCAGCAACTTTAACAGGATCAGTTGACTGTGCCTTATTCATTGCCAAGCTAAGCGCATTGAAAATATGAACAACCGCGGGAATGTACAGATCGTCATTGAACCTTTTTTTGTACTCAGCCATCAACGAATCCATCTTAGGCCCCATAGCATATGAGCCATTGGAGACTTGGTATATCTTGCCAGCTCCTGAAGTGCCAATGGCAGTCGGTGTTCCAGTGGTGTTCACATAGTAGGTGTAAAACTTACCTGTGTAACCACCTTCATTTGCTGCCTTGATGAGAAGTGCCAAATCGCTACCCCAATTACCAGTAATGACAGTATCAGCACCTGAGGCTTTGATTTTTGCGATATAGGGGGTAAAGTCTCTGACCTTTGCTAAGGGGTGAAAATCCTCTCCTACTATTTGAATGTCTGGTCGTTTGACAGCCAGATTTTCTTTAGCATACTTTGCTACTTGATGACCATGGGAATAATCTTGGTTGAACAGGAATACTTTCTTAATGTCGCGTTGATCTTTCATAAAAGTAGTCAGCGCTTCAATTTTCATGGATGTATCAGCATCAAATCTAAAGTGCCAGTAACTGCACTTTGAATTGGTGTAATCAGGATCTACGGCTGCGTAATTTAAATATACAACTTCCTTACCCGGATTACGCTCATTGTTTTTATTAACTGCTTCTATGATTGCACCAGCAACTGCAGAGCCGTTACCTTGAACGACATAATGAATTCCCTGATCAACCGCAGATGTAACCGCGTTGATACTCTCTGCTGGACTGAGTTTATTGTCAATCCCAATAATTTCAAATTTAACACCAGCAGGATTGGATTTGTTGAATTCTTCTGCCAGAAATTTAAAGCTCTTCAGGCCGTTACTCCCCACAGGAGCCATAAGACCCGACAAGGGGTCAATCCAAGCGATCTTTACAGTCTCCCCCTTTTGGGCAAAGGCACTGGGATTGAGCATCAAGAAAGTTAATATGAGTAAAAAATATTTTAATTTAATCATTGAATTCGACCCGTTTAAATTTAAAAAAAACTCTTAAGGGTCAAGCCTATTCTTTTTTATGTTGTTTGCGTTAGAGGGTTAGCCCTACCCACTCTCGTATTTTGAGCTCGAAGATTTCAATTGATATTACGAATTAATAGGGTTTATTCGAAGGTCTTGAGTACCGAATTAACGCTATATTGACAAGATCGTATTTGATTTTCTAACACCTTTTACGCCGGTGGGAATTGGGATTTTAAGATTCTTGCAATAAAAATGTAGGCCATTTTAATAATGAATTGGAATATTCACGCCATGAACTCTAATTTCTTAAATTCACACTGAACGAAGTGCGAGAGCAGTTGGTGTCTTAGTTCATACTTAAGAAAAGCAATGCCAATTCCGATTTGTTCTACCTTGGTTTTTAAAGTCTTCAAAAATAAGGATTATCTATGAGCTTGGTAACGTCTAGCTTGGTTCAACATGTCCAAGTCATTACATTACTTAACCCACCCGTAAACAGTTTGGGACTTCAACTTAGACGAGACTTGGTGCAGGCATTAAATTTGGCAATGGCAGATCCAACTGTGCAAGCAGTAATGCTGACTGGAAGTGAAAATGCCTTTAGCGCAGGGGCAGATATTAAAGAGTTCACCACCGCCTCAGCAAATTCAGATCCGAACCTACTGACAGTCATAGATCTAATCGAACACGCACCCAAACTTGTGATTGCCGCTATTCAGGGAACCTGCATGGGAGGGGGATTTGAGTTGGCTCTAGGTTGTCACTACCGAGTTTGCTCGAGTAATGCTAACTTTGCCCTACCAGAGATTAAATTGGGACTGATACCAGGTGCTGGTGGTACACAAAAATTACCACGCCTGATCAATCTTGAGGAGGCGCTAAACATCATGTTAAAGGGAGAATCTTTTGGCAGCGCTGTGGCTCAAAAACTCGGCGTTGTTGATCAACTTATTGAAGGAGACTTTATTAACAATGCAGTTCTCTTTACGGAAAAACTAATCATCGATAAAAAACCACTTCAACGCATCAGAGATTCCAAAGTCAAATACCCTAACGCGCAGGCCTACTTAGATTTTGCAAAAACAACACTCAAGGCAATCTCCCCCAACTACCCTGCACCACTTGCATTGATTGAGAGTTTGAAGAGCGCTTGCATGGACCCATTCAGCGTCGGCATGCAAACCGAGAGGAAGTTATTCATCGAATTAATGAATACCTCTCAGTGCAGGGCTTTGCGTCACGCCTTTGTTGCACAACGCTCTTGTAACAAAATACCTGATATTCCACAAGAAACTCCCACCCGTCATATCAACTTAGTTGGGATTATTGGTGCGGGAACTATGGGCGGGGGAATAGCCATGAATTTTCTGAATGCAGGTATCCCAGTCACTTTGCTTGATTCTAATGAAGATACATTAAAAAAGGGGATTTCGATTATTCGAAAAAATTACGAAAATAGTCAACAAAAGGGCAAGTTATCGCAGACCGATTTTGATGCCAGAATGGGTCTGCTAACACCAACCCTCAAGATGGACGACCTTGCGCAATGTGATTTAGTGATAGAAGCTGTTTTTGAGGAAATATCCGTTAAGGAACAGGTCTTCAAAGAATTAGATCGATTGATGAAACCAGGTGCTATTTTGGCGACGAACACATCAACACTTGACGTAGATCGGATTGCCTCTTTTACTACTAGACCCAGTAGTGTGATTGGTTGCCATTTCTTCAGTCCTGCTAATGTAATGAAGTTACTGGAAGTTGTACGAGCCAAGGAGACGGCTAAAGACGTTATTGCGACTATCATGAAGTTATCAAAAACCATCAAGAAAACCGCTGTTGTCTCAGGCGTGTGTGATGGATTTATTGGTAACCGTATGCTGGAGCACTACATCCGAATGGCGGTTATTCTGGTTGAACAAGGGGCTACGCCCACCCAGGTCGATAAAGCTTTGGAGAATTGGGGCATGATCATGGGCCCTTTTAGGATGAGCGACTTGGCGGGCAACGATATCGGTTGGGCCATCCGAAAAAGACGCTATATAGAAAAGCCTCAGGTCATTTACTCCAGGCTTGCAGATGCGATCTGTGAAGCTGGGCGCTTTGGACAAAAAGTCGGGCAAGGCTGGTATAAATATGAACCCAACAACCGCAAGCCACTGGCTGATCCAGCCGTTACCCAAATTATTGAGGGATTTCGTAGTAAAAACAATATCAAAATACGGGCATTCACGGACGCTGAGATTATTGAACGCACTATCTACGCACTGATTAACGAGGGTGCTCGACTCCTTGAGGAAGGTATTGCCTTGCGGGGGAGTGATATTGATGTGGTCTACCTAACCGGTTACGGATTCCCAGCCTTTAGAGGGGGACCCATGAAATACGCAGATGAGATAGGCTTGGTTAAGGTTTGTGCTGCGATGAACCGAATCTTTGAAGAGTCTAACGATCCTTTTTGGCAGCCTGCATCACTCTTAACAAACTGTATCAACCAGGGCACAGCCCTAAGCTGATCTCTTTAAAACTCCAGCCAATAACTTCAAACCTGTGAATATCAAATTAGGAGAACTCCTTGAACCGTGCCGTAATCCTCTCTACAGCTCGAACCGGATTAGCAAAATCTTGGAAAGGAGCGTTCAATATGACCCACGGAGCTACGCTTGGCGCGCACAGCGTCAGCGCTGCTGTCGAACGAGCAAAGATCGACCCCAGTGAAGTGGAGGATGTGCTGATTGGGTGCGCAACGCCAGAGGGAGCAACAGGTGCAAATATTGCCAGACAAATTGCACTCAAAGCGGGTCTGCCTGTGAGCGTAGCAGGAGTCACCATTAACCGCTTTTGCTCCTCTGGACTACAAGCTATAGCAATGGCTGCACACCACGTTATGGTTGAGTCCGCACCAGTTGTTGTCGCGGGTGGAGTAGAGTCGATCTCTTGTGTTCAACAGCAGATGAATTTACACATGCTGCGTGATCCTGCACTAGCAGCCCAAAAGCCTGAGATTTACTGGAACATGCTTCAAACTGCAGAGCAAGTCTCAAAGCGTTACAACATCAGTAAGGACAGGCAAGACCAATACGGTGTGAGGAGTCAACAAAGAGCAGCCAAAGCACAGGCTGAGGGTCTCTTTGATCAAGAAATTGTCCCTATGCAAGTGACGATGGGGGTGGCTGACCCAAAAACTCAGCAGATCATGACTCGAGAGGTCACTATAAATAGCGACGAGGGGATAAGAGCGGATACGACGATGGAAGCGGTTTCGAAAATTCGCTCAGCGCTGCCCGGTGGAGTCATTACTGCAGGAAATGCAAGTCAATTTTCGGATGGATCTAGCGCGGTTGTAGTAGCCGATGAGAAGTTTGCTGAAAGGCGTGGTTTACAACCATTGGGTATTTTTAAAGGATTCGCAGTCGCAGGGTGTGAACCCGATGAAATGGGAATTGGTCCCGTATTTGCTGTTCCCAGACTATTGGAGCGAAACGGGCTTAAGGTGAGCGATATTGGGCTTTGGGAGCTTAACGAGGCATTTGCTGTGCAGGTGCTTTATTGCCAAGAAAAGCTCGGTATCGACGACTCAATTTTGAATGTAAACGGAGGAGCCATTGCAGTAGGACATCCTTACGGTGTATCAGGTGCACGATTGGTAGGACACGCTCTCATCGAGGGAAAAAGAAGAGGGGTAAAACACGTAGTCGTCACTATGTGCATTGGAGGCGGGCAAGGAGCCGCTGGACTGTTTGAAGTCTGTTGAAAGCGGATTGAAAATATGCATTATCTGCATGACTAAATAGAGGCTTACAAAGTTATGTCCGATCTTCATTTTTCCTTTTGGCCCAAAAATCACCCAAAAGAACTGGAAATTCCCCAAACCTCGATTTGGCAAAATATCCTCGTAACTGCCGAACGGGTCCCTGATAAAACCTTTATCCTTTACTACGATACTCCAATCACCTTTGGCGAGTTTAAGAACGAGTGCGAGGATTTAGCAGGCTACTTACATCAAGATTGCAGCATAAAGAAAGGAGACCGTGTACTTCTATTTATGCAAAACTGTCCCCAGTTTCTAATTTCATACTACGCAGTACTAAGAATTAACGCAGTGGTTGTGCCTATCAACCCGATGAATCTGACACTAGAGCTCGAACACTACATCAAGGACTGCGGATCCAATACCATTGTGGTTTCTCAAGAACTTTTACCTCAAGTCCTACCTATTCTTTCGCAAAAACCCAGACTGCTCAAACACGTCATTGTGAGCTGCTACCAGGACTACCTACTCCGCCCAACAGACCTACGCCTGCCTGAATTTTTGAAGACCCCAAAAATTAATTTGATAAATGAGCGATCCAGCAATCCAGGTCTTGTGCTTTGGCAAGATGCACTAAAGTCACGCATCACTCCCCCACCGCACAACTGGACACCGGATGATCTTTGTGTAATGCCCTACACCTCAGGCACCACCGGTAAGCCCAAAGGCTGCATGCACACACATCAAACAGTAATGTCCACCATCCTTGCAAGTGAGCATTGGTTCAATGCGAAAAGCGAGGATATACGCTTGGCAGTACTCCCTCAGTTTCACGTAACGGGTATGCAAAGTGGAATGAACTGCCCCGTATTTGCGGGCTCCACCATCGTACTTTTATCAAGGTGGGACCGTGAGTTAGCAGCGCAGTGCATCCAGCGCTACAAAGTCACCTCCTTTAGTTGCATACCTACGATGGTGGTTGATTTCCTTGCCAATCCAAATCTAGCCCAGTACGACCTGAGCTCTTTGGTGAGGATGAACGGGGGTGGAACTGCTATGCCCCAAGCCATTGCGCAAAAACTATTGGAGATGGGTTTAACTTTTATTGAGGGTTACGGCTTGTCGGAGACGATAGCACCCAGTCATATCAATCCGCCCCACCGCGCTAAAAAACAGTGCTTAGGAATTCCTATTTATGGGGTTGATTCTTTTATTGTTGATCCAATAACCCTAGAGCGTGTACCCCACGGCGAGTCGGGAGAGATTGTGATTAGCGGTCCACAGGTATTCAAGGGCTACTGGAACAGGCCACTTGACACTGAAGCGGCCTTGATTAACATCAACGGAAAAATCTATCTCAGAACTGGAGATTTGGCACGGGAGGACGAAGACGGGTATTTTTTCATGGTTGACCGTTTGAAGCGGATGATAAATGCTTCAGGCTATAAGGTGTGGCCAGCAGAAGTGGAGTTAATGTTATACCGCCATCCGTCTATTCAAGAAGCATGTGTAATTTCAACCAAGGATGCCTACAGAGGAGAAACGGTCAAGGCACTTATCGTACTCAAAGCTGAGGCTAAGGGAAGGACTAAGGAGGAAGAAATCATTCATTGGTGCCAACAAGAGATGGCAGCTTATAAGGCACCCAAATTGATTGAATTTGTCGACAATCTACCCAAATCAGGTTCAGGTAAGATTTTATGGCGCCAATTACAAGATGTCGAGATCAGTAAGAACCTCCCTAGCTAAGCAATGATTTGATCAGCTTACTAGAGTTTCTTTTAAATTGGTTTTAAATTTCTTTACTATGAACTCATTACAATCTTTTCACACAGACGAACAAAAATACCGACTTGAGTTAGCAGCCTGTTACCGTATTTTTGCACTCATGGGTTGGACTGAAATGATCTATAACCATATCACCCTTAGACTTCCCCCCTCGGTCTGCGGTGATGAGTCGCACTTCCTAATCAATCCCTTTGGACTGCATTACAGCGAGATCACAGCGAGTAATTTAGTCAAAATCGACTTAGATGGTAATATTTTAGATAACTCCACATACCCCATCAATCCGGCGGGCCTGGTACTTCACAGCGCTATGCACGCGAATATAAGCGGTGCGCACTGTATCATGCACACCCATACTACAGCAGGAGTCGCGGTTGCGTGTATGAAAGATGGACTAGATCAAAGCAACTTTTACAGCGCACAACTTCATAACCTTGTCGCTTATCATGACTTTGAGGGAATAACGATAGATCCCCAGGAGGCACCTAGACTCCTTAAGAGTATTGGGACACGACCAGCAGTCATACTTAGGAATCATGGTTTGCTAGCATGGGGAGAAACACTTCCCCTCACCTTCTCTGTCCTGTGGACTTTACAAAGAGCCTGTGAAATACAAGTCGCGACTTCAAGTATGGGTCCAACACTCAAAGTAAGCGACGCTGTTGCAGCTAAGGCGACAAAAGATTCATTTCAATTTGACTCATCAAAGGGCGCCGGTCAAGACCTTTTTGATAGTCTCGTGCGCCGTGTGGACAAACTAGATAGCAGCTATCGCTCTTAACGATGTGCGGTAGTGTTTAAGGCTGGCGGGTTAGGGAATTATTCCTAAACCTTAACCGACCTTAACCAACTTTAACCAACTTTAACCGACTTTATATGAAACTTAATCTGCGCTAAATCCAACTTGCTTTACGATTGGCTCCCATTTTAGGGTATCGCGTTTGAGGACATCTACAAACTCTTGAGGGGAAGACGACAAAGCCTCTAACCCAAATGTATTTAAACCATCGATCACATCCTTAGAGGTAAGAGCAATCCTTAGCGCAGCATTTAAACGAGCAACCACATCGGGTGGCGCCTTTGGAGGCAAAAAGATTCCAAAGTATTCGTTATAAACCATATCCTTGTAGCCCAGATCATTGAATGTGGGGACCTCTGGAGCAAAACGACTTCTTTTAGCACCCGAGACCACTAACATTCTTACTTTGCCTGTAGATACGTGCTGAATGACGTCTCCAATAGGAGCCGACACTGCAGCCAGATTTCCCCCTAATAAATCAAGCATAGCCGGCTGTGAGCCCCTGTAGGCAACGTGTTGATAATTGATCCCCGCCAAGCGACCTACGAGCATCCCTACGAAGTGAGGTGTTGACCCAGCAGCTGGGGAACCAAAATTAGCCAACTGCGGGTTGGCTTTACTCCAACTTAAATAATCCTGTAAGGTTTTAACACTGAGTGGCACCATAGGGCCGACGGCAAAAACCAGGTCAAACACACATGCCAACGAGACAGGCGTTACGTCAGCAACTGGATCATAGGGAAGTTTTTTGTAGATATGAGGATAAATTGTGAACATAGAACTCGGTGACTGAAGCACTACAGTTCCATCTAGGGGCTGGGATTTAATGTACTGAATTGCAATTTGCCCCCCCGCGCCCGTGCGGTTATCGACTACAGCAGATTTTGCATAATCGGGGGCCATTTTGCTTGCCAACCTGCGACACAAGGTGTCCGAGGTACCTCCTGCAGAAAATCCAGTAACTATCCTAAGATTATCTAGAGAAGTGCTTTGAGCCAACAACGACTGTTCAAGTAAAGATGAAACAGCAAGTCCTACACCGCTTTGGATCATTGAGCGACGGGAAATGAACGAAGAGGAATCATTGAATGGAGATAAGGGGTGAAGCTCTGACATTATTTCTCCCAAAAAAACTGGATACAGTGTTAATCTTGTAATTGAAGCTAAAAAACATCTTCCACACCTAAAATTATGCCTTTATGTTATGGAAAAAGCTGGTGGAAAAATAAGGAAAAACTAGTGAGTAACCCTTGAAAACAGGTGGGTTTCAATAACTCAAGTTAATTCTCGAAGAACACACTCATATCGAATAAAGAATTAAATAAAGTTCTCAAGAAACTAAAAATAGATCATTTAGGCAAAAAGTAGCGTCAGGTTATCCAATAAAATGAGTGCGTAAAATAAATAATAAATTTATAGATGAATAGTATGTTTCAAAAAATTAAAATGCGTTTAGCATCTGAATATAAGTATCTTACTGCTGTGAACTCAAGCGACAGACCCTGGGAAATGCCAGTAGCAGCATCGTTGTCCATGGGATTACCTTTATTGATCAGTGTGCATTTTGATCATTTGAACTACGGCCTTGCAAGCTGCCTCGGTGGGATGATATTTCTCTATCTGCCAAGTACACCCATGTATCACAGGATGACCACGCTCATGACGTGCTCATTTGGGATGATTACATGCTATAGCCTTGGAATTTTGTGCCAATTCAATCCGCAACTAATGGTGCTCTCTCTAAGTATCATAGCAATGGTTGTAAGTATGGCCTGCCGCTTCTTCATGCTCCCTCCCCCGGGTAGTTTATTTTTCATCATGGCAGCCTCTATTGGAATGTACACCTCAGTCGATGTTCTCCAAGTGCCCTTTGTGATTGGTCTAATGACCCTGGGCTGCGTACTAGCGCTGGCAGTAGCTTTTGTGTACAGTCTCTATATTTTAAGAATAAGACCTGCCAGTCCAATTCCTACAATTCAAAAACCAAACTTTGATTTTGTTATATTTGATTCAGTGATCATTGGATTTACAGTTGGTATATCGCTATTACTCGCCATCACACTAGAACTGCCCAGACCTTACTGGGTACCTATTAGTTGTCTTGCAGTACTCCAAGGCGTAACCGTGCGCGCTGGATGGAATAGTCAACTTCAAAGGATTTTGGGGTCATGCTTGGGTTTATTTTTTTCCTGGTTTTTACTTACTCTCTCGCTTGGCCAGTTATCAATCTGTTTTGTCATGATGGGCTTGAGTTTCATCATTGAGACATTAGCAGTAAGGCATTTCGGACTAGCCGTTGTATTTCTTACCCCTTTGACCATTTTCTTAGCTGAAGCAACCAGATTTGGTCTTGATGACCCATTTGTTGTGATTCGCTCGCGAGTTACAGATACATTACTGGGATCAATGATTGGCGTTGTGTGCGGTCTTTGCTTACACAGCGAAAAATTTAGAACAGTTGTTGGCCATCAGATGCGAAAATTAGTACCCGGTCGCTTTTAAACCGACTGTATTAAATGAATATTCAGAAAGAACCTAGCTTTCTCGACAAGCGTTAGAAACTAACTAACAAAAATCATCAATCGATTGATTGGGGAGATAACAAATTAAATATTTTCAACTCATCCGAGTCAGATCCATATTGCTTTGAGAGATCGAATTGAAGGTTCTGCGCTTCTGAGGCTGTTATCAAAAAAAGTAGCTGATCAATTAAAGTCTGAAACTGTTGCGATGCATATTCAGGATGGTCTAGGACATTAATTATTAATCCACTGAACTGCGCTTTACCTGCTTGTGACTCCTTATACTCTCTTTCGGCCTCATCCATAATTCGTTGTCGAGAGGAAGTAGAAATGTGCAAACGTTCAGCTTCCTTGTTAATTTCTAGTAGGCTTTCTTGATTTAGAGTACCTGTTGCAAATATTTTTGCCACCTTCCGTTTCAGTGCCTCTCGATCCTGTTGCAATTGATCAGTGAAAGCCGAAGCAAGCACGCCAGCTGGTATTGCAAATATACCAACGCCGATCAATGCAACCACAGAGGTCATCATACGTCCAAGCGGAGTAACTGGCGTCATATCTCCATATCCAACAGAAGATAGAGTAGTCATAGCCCAGTAAATTGACTGGGGAATATTGGTAAACACATCGGGTTGAGCGTCATGCTCTAGTAAATACCCCAAGCTTGCTGTTAAAAGAATCAAGAGAAATAAAACAAACATCGCAGATAAGATGATTGGTTTTTCGCGCTTTAAAACACCCCCGAGCGTTTGGGTAGCTGAGGAGTACCGCGTCAGCTTTAACAGTCGCATGAGTCTAAAGACTCGTAAAAATCTTAGATCAACTTGGTAAGTTATGATCGCTTCAAGAATGAAAGGAAGAATAGTAACCAGGTCAATTAGTGCTTGATTGCTTTTTGCATAGCCTAAGCGTTTCCACTTAAACTGATTGAATGCTGGATTTTCTGGTGCAACATAAAGTCTGGCTAAATATTCAATTGTAAATATTGTGAAAGTTACAACATCAACCCATTGAAATAAAAGATAAAAAATTTGATGTACCGAATTTACGGATTCAATAAGTACACAAATAATTGAAACAGCGACCCAGAAAACAATGAAGTTATCAAAATATATCTGCAATTTTCCTGATTGATCTGTAGGCTCAAGCAGAGAATATATTTTTTGCCTAAAAGTATTGTTTTTGTTTAATTCAAGAAACTCTCCAACTGCAGGAATCAAGAGTCTCGAGAATTTGAACATTCTAAACAATCGGAACAAACGCAGTACCCGAAGTAATTCCACATCAACCGTCATAAATAGGGCTATATAAAACGGCGCTATTGCAACTAGATCTACCACCGCGTAAATACCAACTAGATGTCTTAGTCTTGGATACTTGAAGTTTGCGTAGTCAGGGTTATTTGGCGCTGTAAACCATCTAAACAAATACTCAACAGTAAAAATACCAACAGCAATAATATCAAAAACATGCAATTCACCCAGATAAAGAGCTTGAACCTCAGGAATGTGCTCTAAGACAATTGAAAATACACTTACTACGATTAACCAAGCTATTGCTTTTTCCACTAACTTAGCAAATCCATTTGTATTTGCAGTATCAAAAAACCAGTAATAAAGCATTGAACAGACACTTAATGGGGAGTTAAACTGTTGTGACATATCAATTCTTATTTCACAACAGTTTTGGAAAGAACATCACATATGTTAATTGCCTGCCGATTTGGAGGAAGAATTTCAGTCAATTTCTTAACCAACAAATCATGGCCTAAAACTTTGTGCAACAACTTCAATTGCGCAACTATGATGCCGAATTGATCAGCCGTGTATGTGGGATGCTTTTTAACATCTAACATCAAATGCCCGTACTGAACCAATTGAGCTTCACGATCCCTTAGGTCCTGCTTAGCTTCTATCAAAATCTTATGAAATTGCTCGGTAGTCAAATGTAGGCGCTCGGATTCAGCCATGATTGACTCATGGGAAGATTGGTCAAGCTCTCCATTTTTGTAAGCATCGACTATTTTTCTTCGAAATTCTTCGCGATCTAATTTAAGTTGATCCGTAAAGGCTGAGGCTAGCAAACCTGAGGGGATGGCAAAAATACCAATGCCTGCTAAAGCAGTCATCACAGTTAGCATGCGACCCAGTGTAGTGACAGGAGAAATATCACCGTAGCCAACACTTGCAAGTGTGATGATTGCCCAGTAAAGTGAAACAGGAATATTCGGGTATTTATCTGGCTGAGCATCGTGTTCGAACAAGTAACCAAGGCTAGCGGTTAAAACAACGAGAAGCATCATGACGAATATGGCTGCAGCCATAACAGGCCACTCCCGCTTAAAAACCTTGAACAATGTTTGCGTTGCGGAGTTATACCTTGTTAATTTAAGCATTCGCATCAGTCTAAAGACACGCAAAAAACGTAAATCAAGATTGAACGGGAGAAAATGCTCAAATATAAAAGGTAATATCGTGACCAAATCAATCAACGCCTGACCAGACACAACATGTGACCAACGGGGCCATTTAATATCTTTAAAAATAGGCTTTTCTGGTGCACTGTAGATTCTGGCAATGTATTCAAGGGTGAAAATTGTAAAAGCGGCTACATCAATCCAATGAAACTGATCAGCAAACAAGCGATGTACAGAATCTACTGACTCGATGACCACGCAAAATATTGACAATGCAATCCATGAAACGATGAAATTATCAACAAAATAATGAAGCCGACCTGAATGTCCCGACGGCTCCATGAGAGCAAATATTTTTTGTCGAAAGCTTCTGTCTTGATTCAAGCGTTTGAACTCGACCCATGCAGGAAGAATTTGACGTGAAAATTTAAGCATCCTCAACAAACGCAAGAGCCTTAGCACGCGCAGCATCTCCACATCAACATTTATGAACTGAGCGAAGTAAAAGGGAGCAATAGCAATAAAGTCCACCAGCGCATAAAAACTCACTAAATATCTTAATCGCGGATATTGATATTCTTTGAAGGCTTCGTTACTTTTGGCGGTATAAACACGCAATATGTACTCTATGGTGAAGACTAAAGTGCTTATTAAATTTAAACCATCTAAAGTCCCTTTATATTGAATCTCAAGTTCTGGAATATGCTCAATCATCACTGCCACAATACTTATGATGATAATAAGAGCAATTGATTTCTCAACTTGACGACCATATCCTTGGCTTTGGCGTGTATCAAAAAGCCATGAATACAATAGTTCAGAGAGTTTCCATTTTGGATGGTCGTTGAGTTTGGGCATTTTTTAAACTAAGCTGATTCAAAATCCGTCATTTGAGTCGAGTTCTGGCATGGCGTGAAAAAGGTGATTACAACTCCAGTTTCTTGACTAAATCGTATTTGCTTATTTTTTGACATAAGTCACCGATAAGGATACAAAAGTATATGTTATATTCTTGTCCAAATTTTCTTGATCATTTGATAAGTTTCGATATCCACATCATTTAAACCGTTCATTATTTCTGAAAACTGGGGGAATTGATGAGCAAACTCCTCAGCATTGAATAACTTCATAGACCACTCTGGAAAACGACGCTGTTTAATATTTGATACCCCTAGTAGATTAATATTTTGATGTCTTTTGTCATTTTGAATTCTCTTAAATGTTTCCTCAACATCAGCTCTGTGGCCCTCCAGTATTTGACCGAAATATCCATAATCAAAGAAAAGTATTCCCGTAATATCCTTAGACTTATTCATTACTAATGCGGCATCAGTAATTTGTGATAAGTTCGACAAATTAAGTTCCTTTGATATTGCGCTGAAGTACTTTAATTCAATTAAGTCTTTATTTCGATCCATGATTTTCTTTCGAATTTTGAATTTACACCTCAGCATCTACGAGGTAACTGTTCAGCTTAATGCTTATCCTACTGGCCAGTTTACGTTTAGCTTATTGAAAGGACATTTTTATACCTATCTAGCATAATTGCAATTTCAGCAAATCAATTTGACACAAATCAAGGTATCGAAACAACCAAAACATTTGCTTCAACAAGCAAACCGTCAGCTACTTTTCTCGCTTCATCTAAGTTGTACTGTTTTGTACTTTCTCGTTGCCACTTGTGATCGATTTGATAGCGACACTGCCAAATTTGACTGCGTGGTCGTTGAAACACGACTAACGAGTGGGGTTAGAGTAGGTGCGTAGTGCCTTGTTTCTCCGTCATAAGGCTTTAATCCCTTGATATTTCAAACTTTTGCTTACGCTATATCTGGGAGCGGACACAAGTCAAGTGCTTAGTCGGCGCGTAGCCTAAGGGATAGCCACTTTGTTAGTGACCGCTTACGCCATCAATGTCATATAAACTGGTTTTTATGGTGTGACGTGCGGGGGTCGAACCCACGAAAAGCGGATTAAAAGAAGTCTACGTCAGTGAAAAAATAAGATCATCGCCTTATGCGACCTGTAACCTCTTGCGTTACCAGGTTATTCCTTTTTGTTAAATAAGGCATCTTGAAACTCTCTCGGCAAGTTGCAAAACGCCAAAACCGCAACCACTTTGGAGATCGGTAGCTTAATAGAGTCCAATAAGTTATACGATTCAGGTTGTGGGGCAATAGACATCTCATTGTTACCCCCTACCATGATTACCGCGGATGCCAAACTTTGGACAAAGGACAAAAAGTTAGAAACACTTGCAAAGAAATTAGGTGTTTGTTTTAAACCTAACTTGCACTGACGCAGCGAATCCTTTAAACGACCAGTTATTGTCAGACACCCCATTAAAGCACCAGACCCCTATATGCACGTGCTCCTATACGCAGTGTTGAATTCAACAACCAAGCCCTAAATCCTAGGTACTGATAGCCTGACCAATTTGAGTTCTTCACAATTTATTTCACTCTCAAACCTGGGTAGGGTATTCCCTTAAATCGTGCGTTTTTGAAATTGGAGATATTTTGGTGCGCAGTCATGCACCAAACATAGCTTAAGACCAAAGGATTCTTAAGTTTCGAGTAGTTTTTTGGGTGTGATTACCTCGTTTTAAAGCAATTAAATCGGAATCTATCAATGGCACGGAGTGTGCAAACGAATAACTGATTCATTTTGGAGTTGCTCATGAAACATATTTCGATAAAAGCGCCCGCCTGGTTAGCCGCCTTGCCTCTGACCTTTTTGTTATTCAGTGGTTTACATGCAGAGACGACAGCGAGATACGGAATCTCTATGGCGGATATTCCCCTAACTACTGGGCAACCCGACCGTGGAGCAGGTGCCTACCAATTCACAGGGCATACTATTTATGATCCCTTAATTGCATGGGAAGCAAATATTGGCACAAGACCCGGGAAACTTATTCCTGGCCTAGCAACCTCATGGAAAGTAGACCCTGCAGATCACAAGAAATGGTTATTCACGATACGCAAGGGCGTGAAGTTCCACGACGGATCAGACTTTAAAGCCTCCTCTGTAATTTGGAACCTTGACAAAGTTCTCGCTGATAAATCCCCTCAGTTTGATGCAAAACAAAGCGCTCAAGTTAGGCCACGGATCCCATCCATCGCCACTTACCGCTTAGTTGACGATTACACAGTTGAGATCACCACGAAAAGTGTGGATGCACTATTCCCATACCAACTTCCCTGGTTCTTAATTAGTAGCCCTGCCCAGTGGGAGACCTTGGGTAAAGATTGGAGTAAATTTGCAACCCAACCCTCAGGCACTGGTCCATTCAAATTAGACAAACTGGTTCCCCGTGAGCGTGCAGATTTGGTTAAGAACGTTAACTATTGGGACAAATCACGCATCCCTAAAACAGATCGCATTGTCCTCATCCCTATTCCAGATGCTATGACCCGCGCCAATGCCCTTTTGAATGGACAAGTCGATATTATCGAATCCCCACCACCTGATGTGTTGCCGCAACTTAAAAGCTCCGGCTTTAAACTCGTGACCAATATCACCCCCCATGTATGGCCCTATCACTTCTCAACATACCCTGGCTCACCTTGGACGGACATCCGTGTTCGCAAGGCAGCAAACCTAGCAATTGATCGCAACGCTATCGTTAAACTCTTGAATGGTTTAGCAACGCCAGCGAAGGGTCAGCTTGATAGCACTAGCCCTTGGTTTGGCAAACCTGCATTCAAAATAGTCTATGACTTAAAGGCTGCCAAAGCCCTCATGGCTGAAGCGGGCTACAGCCCAAGCAAGCCACTGAAAGCGAAAATCATCATCGCTCAAGGCGGTACAGGACAAATGCTCTCCCTGCCTATGAATGAGTTTATCCAGCAAAGCTTGGCGGAAATCGGTATCCAACTTGAATTTGAAGTCGTTGAACTCGAGAACCTCTACCTGCACTGGCGCAGTGGGGCCAAAGCGGACATGAATGCGGGCAAAGACATCACTGGCATTAACCTGGGTTACGTTACAGCGGATCCGTTTTATGCACTAACCCGATTTGTTGACAGTCGCTACATTGCACCAAATGGTGTGAACTGGGGAGGTTACTCCAACCCAAAGATGGATAGTACGTTAGATACTCTACGCAACAACTTTGACGCCAAGGTTCAGGACGGCCTCCTTGCTGAAGTTCACCAAAAAATGGTAGATGATGCATTGATGCTATGGGTTGTTCATGATGTTAATCCGCATGCGATGTCACCGAAAGTGCAAGAGTTTGTTCAAGCTCAACACTGGTTCCAAGACCTCACCACGATACGAATGAAGTAATGTGGTCTTATATAGTCAAGCGACTGCTATATGCAATTCCAATTGCACTAAGCGTAACAGTAGTCTCCTTCATGCTAGTGTATCTAGCACCAGGGGACCCCCTCAATGCATATGTTCAAATCATGGCTGCCCAAAACAACCCACCCAGCAGCACAACAAGC
>CAIKNE010000042.1 GCA_903828695.1 uncultured Burkholderiales bacterium
ACTGCCGTTGTCAGTAAATTAGCTCAGCCGCCAACTCCAGCCATTAAAACTGAAGACTCTCTAGCAGGAATCAAGAATTTAGCTAACGACGCTCATCATTTAAGAGAGGTATCGATTGAAAAAAGCACACTAAACCTTGGCACTACTGTTGCTAAAAAACCAGAAGTTCAAGTTATCAAGACCGGATCAAAGGCACAAGAGGCTAATGCGTTAGTCCAGTCTGATAAAAAGCAAACGCCATTAATAGTTCCGCCAGTAACTGCCCATTCCTTAAATATACAAAAGGCCAAACCAGAATCTGCGGTGAAGAATGTGCAGATTGTCGAGTCTGAAGTAGCGCCTCAAAACGCAGAAAATACATTCATAACAAGTCCAGCGAAAGTTAAGGAGTCCTTGCTTGAGGCATCTATTCAAACACCAACAGCATCTATAAATTCAAATTTAGGGAAAAGTACTTCAAAAGATAATATCCAGTCAATTGAAGCTCAAGCTGATTTTGAGAATACACAACAGATTTCGACTGACAGCATTGCAAAGAATATTCAACCTTTATCTCAGCCAAAATCCAGTAAAAAATCTACCGCATCAAATATTTATGACAACGTCGACCACTCACCCAATTTGCAACCATTAGACAGTGGAGTCAAGAGCACTGTTAATTTACAGTCCCTTGAGGACACGACATCACAATCCAATCAGCAACTTATTAGTCCATCAGATGGTAGCAAGAAACCTCCACATGCAAGCGAATCCAGTTTACTAGGTGCCAACACTCAATTATTACCTAAGGGTAACGGTGTAACTGGCTTAGACAATTTATCAGAAATTCAGAATTTAGACAAAAACAATCCTCAAGCATTATCGGCATCTGCTGACAATCCTGTCCATCAAGGCCCAACTGTTGACAGTAACTTAAATAGCGAAGGGTCAACAACCGTCTTTGATCCAAGCAAAGATTCTGCGATCAGTTTGATAGCGGATACATCACTCTCTCACGGTATTGTCGAAATTGACGGAGATACCCCGTATAAGGATTCCAATTTTAAGGAGCCAAAACTCTCGCCTTTGCAAGAACGGTTTGCAGGAATTTACTCAGAGATTGTTGATGTTCACGAGAAGCTAGATTTGCTCGATGGCATCAGTTCAAATCCACGTCAAGGAGCGAATCAGTCCCAAATTTCTGAAACTGTGGACGCTCCGTCAACAGATACTGGTTCACTTGGAGTGTTGATTGAAGAAGATCAATCACCCCGACCATCCACTCATGAAGAAGAGAGCGGCAGTTTAAATACAAACAGCAACAATTCAAATATTGATAGTCGGGCTACAAATCCTTTTGAAATGCAGGAAGAATTAGTAGCGGACTCAAGCGCTGCATCTATTTTAAGTAAGACTACTCACAAGGATGCTAGTCCTGATGATTTAGACCCTAACAAACTCAGCCCCAAAAAACAAAGTACTGCACTCATTTCAACCCATTTCAGTGCAACTCAGATACCCTCAATCCCAAGTGATACCCAAGCAGTTACTCCTGTTCAATCTTTAGAGGACAACCTAACTAAGATTTCAAAGCCTCCAATATATTTAGCTAATACGCAGATTGAGGTGAAGAGTGCGGATAGTAATCATACCCTCCCACATCAAGACATAGCGCTGCAATCCAATCTTGCATTCAAACCATTAGAAATATTGGTAACCAAGCAAAGTATAGATTCACCCAGCATGGATTTTCATATTGAACCAATTCACAAAGCTTTACGTAAGCAAGGTTTGTCTGTTTTTACACAACCTGAGCAAATAGTTTTGCCCCCTAAGTCCCCCTCGGGTAATGTGAGCAACTTAACGAATGATCTGCCGTTGTTTGAAGCGCAGGTGGATAATGGAATTAGCATACATGATGTATTTATACCGAAATCTATCACCACAGATTTTGGCGATGACTACTTGCGTTCTAGCAAGTCATCTAAGGTTTTGATACCTATTCAAAAATCAGTTCAATCTCACAAACCGTTTTCTAGAACTGCCCTAAGTTTTATAAAGATAAGTATTGTTGTGGCCGTTGTTGGTTTGTGCTCCATTGAAATATTCGCTCCTTGTCCTGGTCAAATCTGCGAGGGACGCCAAACAGGAGCTCCTCTCATGATCGAACCAGGACCCACTAAATTTTTTCAAAACGCCTTTGCAGCCCTTTACGCTCGGCTGGACTATCAGGCCTAGATTTTGAGACAAGAACTATTTATGCAATACGGAACCAATAACGATCAAGAATTTTGCAAGAGTTGCAAGTTTTTCGTTTACGACAAAATTAATAGTACATCTCATCGGTGTGGATACACCCTGGTCTACGAAATGAATTCAACAAGACCGACGTCCTTTGCTGATTTACCTATTGTCCAAACCCATAGTACGTGTGCAAACTGGATTGAGCAGAGTAGACCTAGTTACAAAACGGTACAAATCAAGAGAATGTACGGTATGTATTGATCCCGTACTTAGTGGATGACCCTTTGATTACTTAAAAGCCGTGAGCCCCAAGACTCACAGAGACTTGTTTAACCTCTGTATAACTGTTCAAAATCCCTTCTAGCGAGAACTCTCGACCAGCTCCGCTTTGTTTCATTCCGCCGTAAGAGTGTCCAATGGCCTGACCGCCTCCTTGGTTAACCATGACCCATCCAGCTTGCAATTCATGCGCCATCCTAAGCGCAGGAGCTCCAGCTCTAGACCACACAAAAGCTGCTAGTCCGTACTCAGATGAGTTCGCTTGTTTGATCACGTCACTCTCGCTTGACCAAGTTGACACTGAAAGAACAGGACCAAAAACTTCCTCATGAGTCATTCGAGTAGAGTCAGGTAGGTTTAGGAAAATAGTAGGCTCAAAGAAATACCCCTCCGACAATGGCCCGCTCTGTGGCGGTAGTCCCCCGAGGATAAGCGCATTGGGATGAGCCTCCATGGCTTCTTTCACGTAAGAGCACACGCGGTTGAACTGTTTTAGATTAACTAGACTACCCGCATCCGTTTTTTCGTCCAGTGCATTTCCTATATGGAATTTTTTCAACTTAGCCACAAGTTTTTCAAGGAACTTATCTGCAATTGATTCGTGAACATAAACCCTTGAGCCCGCGGTACAAGACTGTCCTTGCCTAGAAAAGCGCATGGCAGTGATCACGCCGTCGGTTGTGAAATCTAAATCGACGTCTGGGAAGACAATTTGAGGACTCTTTCCACCTAGCTCCAGGGAAACAGCCGCAATACGCTGACTTGCAGCGGCCAAAATAGCCCGCCCAACAGCCGTTGACCCAGTGAAGGAGACTTTAGGGACATCGGGGTGCTCCGCAAGAGGAGCACCGCACTCGAGACCGTAGCCCGTTATAACGTTGAGCACACCAGCGGGTAAGAATTCATTGCAAATTCTTGCCATCTCAAGTACGGCTAATGGCGCGTCCTCGGCTGTTTTAAGGACAACTGTATTGCCCGTCATAACAGCGGGTGCAATTTTTAAGGCAGCAAGCATGAGCGGGGCGTTCCAAGGAACGATTGCGCCCACAACCCCGTAGGGTTCTCTGCGTGTGTAGTCCAGGTTATCGACATTCAGATACATGGTATTGCCTTTTATCTCTCGGCAAATACCGGCTACATATCTAAAGACTTCAATAACGATGTTGACTTCACCGCGACTTTGGGTACGCAGGGCGTTACCGTTCTCCGTACTGATGAGTCGGGCGAGCTCTTCGCGGTTTTTTTCTAAAGCGTCCGTAATTGCGAAGAGCATTTTTCCACGGTCAGGGGCTGAGGTGCGTGACCAAGTAGCGAATGCATTCTTCGCGGCTTTAACTGCAATGTTGACGTCCTCAACTCTAGCTCTAGGAACCTGTGCAAAGACAGTTTTATTGGAGGGATTTTCAATATTAATCCACTCTCCCTCTACGCTTTCAACAGGTTTACCGTTAATAATCATTTGAACGCGTTGCATAGAATTTTCCGTCCTTAGAAATTTGTATTTAAAACCATTCTAATTTAATTCAAATTCTGGGTTTATCATCTTAACGACAGTCTAACCCTAAAGGTTTCTAAATCGGAGCTCAAACAAAGAGTCTCAAGGGTTTACTCTATATTCAGTCTGCCTCAACTCTTGAACTCTAAGCAGCGAACGAAGTGCATTTATTGAGGGTCCTGGTTTTACACTTGGCAGATTTAATTTTTTTGGATTGACAGCTTTTTAAAATTGGAGTCAAGATGCAAATTAAAACTATAGAGGAACTGCGAACTCTTTACAGTGCGCCGACAAAAAGAGTGATTCAAAAAGAGGTGCGATCAATTGATTCACATATAGAAAATTTCTTGCGCTTTTCCCCCCTCCTTGTCATAGGTAGCGCGAGCGCTCAATTCGAAATGGATGTTTCTCCTCGAGGGGGTGATCCGGGCTTTGTTAAGGTGATGGACCCCCAAACGCTATTGATACCTGACGCTCCAGGTAACAACCGACTGGACACCTTGCAAAACATTATTGCGACTTCGCAAGTTGGATTACTGTTCTTCGTTCCGGGCGTTGATGAACTGTTAAGAATTAATGGTCGTGCTACTCTACATACTGACGAATCGTTACTGAATCGTTTTTCTAGTTTAAAACATTATCCTAAAGTAGTCATAAAAGTTAATGTCTTAGGAGCGTATATGCACTGCGCCAAGGCGCTCATGCGCTCGAATCTTTGGTCCCCTGATGCGCAGGTTGATAGATCTTTATTACCTACGATGGGACAAATGATCAAAGATCACGCACGACTTGATACACCCGTTGAAACCCAAGAAGAAATGCTTAAGCGATACGAAATAGATCTGTAACCCAAGGTAAGATTAAACTCTAACTTGCAAATGTCCGGTGTTTGCAAAAAGCACAAAAAGTAGACGAATGGAAAAAAATGAATACTCCTGATGAACGGTGTTGTGGAGCAGATGTATGCATCATTGATGAGCGGGGACGCTGTTGGTGCGGACAGGTCTGGGACGGGGAGAAGATGGTCATGCCAGAGGCTGCCGAGGCAAATGTTCTTGATCACATTGCTGAGGAAAAATCCAAGCAAGACCTCTAGACGCTAATGCGTATCAGTTAATCTCTGACCATAAAAAAGGCTCCCTAAGGAGCCTTTTTTATGGAAGAAGAAACTGAATTACTTCAATTTTGTTTCTTTGTATTCAACGTGCTTACGAGCTTTTGGATCAAATTTCATGATCGTCATTTTCTCGGGCATTGTTTTTTTGTTCTTACTAGTAGTGTAAAAATGTCCTGTACCAGCAGTTGATTCAAGCTTGATTTTTTCGCGTGAGCCTTTTGAAGCCATTTTGAATTCCTATCTTTGAAAGGTTGAACGAATTAAGCTTGACCGCGTGCGCGCAAGTCAGCCAACACAGACTCGATACCGTTTTTGTCAATCAAACGCAAAGCAGCGCTTGAAACACGCAAACGAACCCAACGGTTCTCGGTTTCAACCCAAAAACGACGGTATTGCAGATTAGGCATAAAACGGCGTTTTGTTTTGTTATTAGCATGGGAAACATTGTTTCCAACCATAGGGCCTTTGCCCGTTACTTCACATACACGTGCCATAGTGGACACTCCTATCTATATTCACGGCCTAAGATGACTTTTGCAAGCCACTTTTTGCCTCACCTCGCCAAATAAGGGGGCGGTATCCCTGGCCAGATTAGGGTCGAGATGTGTTTCGACGAGTTTCGACGAATCTCAACGGATCTCAAAAAGCCTAAAACGAGTGTTTTTCTTTCTACTCCTTAAAACCAAACCTTAAAAGACCTGATCTCAGGAAAGCCTTAAATTATAACTCTTTTTAACGCACTCTCTGTATTTTTGGCTCTTACTCGTGTTGCTCTAGGAAGCGCTGGGCGTCCAAAGCGGCCATACAACCTGTACCCGCACTCGTAATAGCCTGTCTGTAAATATGGTCCTGTACGTCACCAGCTGCAAAAACCCCCTCTACGCTTGTCATGGTTGCCAAGCCTTGGGATCCGCTTCGAGTGAGGATGTAGCCGTCCTTCATGTCGAGTTGGCCTTTAAATATGTCCGTATTGGGTTGATGCCCAATCGCAATAAAACAACCCTGAAGCTTTAAATCCTTAGTACTTTGGTTATCAGTATTTTTAAGTCTTACCCCAGTCACCCCAGAAGCATCCCCAATGACTGCATCCAAAACGTTGTTGCAGTGCAGTTCAATCTGCCCCGCCTTCACTTTATCCATCAACTTATCGATCATGATGGCTTCAGCCTTGAATTTATCCCTGCGGTGGATCAAATGCACTTTACTTGCGATGTTGGAGAGATATAAAGCCTCCTCCACCGCAGTGTTTCCGCCCCCGACCACACAGACTTCTTGTTGTTTGTAGAAAAATCCGTCGCAGGTCGCGCATCCAGAGACTCCGCGCCCCATAAATTCTTGCTCAGAGGGGAGTCCTAGGTATTTTGCAGACGCTCCCGTAGCAATGATCAAGCTGTCGCAGGTATAAACACCGCTGTCGCCAGTTAGAGTAAAAGGCCTTGTCTTAAGATCTACTGTGTGAATGTGATCGAAAACAATGTTTGTATTAAACCGCTCTGCGTGCTTTAAAAAACGCTGCATCAAATCAGGTCCCTGGACCCCATCAACGTCGGCGGGCCAGTTATCCACCTCCGTTGTAGTCATGAGTTGGCCTCCCTGAGCAATGCCCGTGACCAAGGTGGGTTGTAAATTTGCTCTTGCTGCGTAAACCGCTGCGGTATAGCCTGCGGGGCCGGATCCCAAAATGAGTACTTTGCTGTGCTTGGTAGTAGAGGACATATAAAAATTTATAAATAAATGCGTACAAAAGTGAGAAAATACAAGCATGAATCTATTTAGGAATCATTGCCGTGAAAGTGCTATTGTAAGAAATCACGGATCGGGCCGACGCAAGCATCCTCAGATAACCACAATCAAAGTAATTTCAAATATTTTCATCGATTAAAGCCAAAGCCTACTCCTTTTTATGACTTATTCGCTAAATACCATGACCTCTGAGCGCGCAGCTCCAACACCGCCTACTGGCTTTAGGCGTTTCACACAAGAAATCGCGCTCACCCTGGGTTTTACATTTCTAACCTTTTGGATGCTCTCGCTTCTAACTCATTCAGCCCAGGACCCGGCTTGGACGACCTCGGGAAATGTGGATCCCATCACAAATTGGGGGGGCCGCTTGGGCGCGTGGCTTGGCGACATGAGTTTTTTCCTGGCCGGTTACTCTGTCCTTTGGTCCTACGCTGCTGCGTTGATGACTTGGTTAACCGCGCTTGCCACTCGCCTTAGGGGTGAGAGTGAGGATCCAGAACACAACTTGGATGGATGGGTGCACACCCGGTGGGCGTTTTGGAGTGGCAATGTACTTTTGCTTCTCTCCAGCACTGGGCTAGAGTGGACTCGCCTTTACAGGTTTGAAGACAATCTTCCAGGCCACCACGCTGGTGGGGTGATTGGTTATTTGATTGGCCAATTTGGCATGAATTGGTTTGGGTTTAATGGCTCGTGTTTAATATTTATCGCGTTCATGATGGTATCCCTGTCTTGGGTTTTCCGCTTCTCATGGATTCACCTAGCTGAAAATATTGGTTCTTTCGTTGACCATTTCATTGAAGTTAGACGAGAGAAAAAAGCCAGAGAGGAAGATATCGCAATGGGCTTGGCAGCTGCTAAAGAGCGCGATGAAGTCTTGCACGGTGTTAAAGCGGAAGCTGAGGCTGAGTACCATCCGCCGCACATCAACATCCGGGTTCAAAAAGAACCTGAACCCGTCGTTGCCCCCAAGAGTGAGCGCCTGGCAAGAGAGCGCCAAAAACCACTCTTCAACGAACTACCGGACTCTCGCCTGCCGCAGGTTGATTTACTAGACGCAAATCGCTCCAAAGTGGATACCGTATCGACTGAAACACTTGAAGTAACGAGTCGTTTGATTGAGAAAAAACTGAAAGACTTTGGCGTAGAAGTTCATGTGGTTGAGGCCTCCCCAGGGCCTGTCATTACACGCTACGAAATAGAGCCAGCAACAGGTGTTAAAGGATCTCAGATCGTTAACTTGGCTAAGGACTTGGCTCGCTCGTTGAGTCTTGTTTCAATCCGAGTAGTCGAGACTATCCCGGGTAAAAACTACATGGCTCTTGAGCTACCCAACGCCAAACGCCAAACAATTCAACTGAGTGAAATCTTGGGCTCCGATGTTTATAACGAAGGAAAGTCTTTACTGACCCTCGGCCTTGGCAAAGATATCATTGGAAACTCAGTCGTTGCAGACCTTGCCAAGATGCCTCACGTCTTGGTAGCCGGTACAACGGGATCGGGTAAATCTGTGGGTATCAACGCCATGATTTTGAGTTTGCTGTACAAAGCAGAAGCACGCGATGTGCGCTTACTCATGATTGATCCTAAGATGCTTGAGATGTCCGTTTACGAGGGCATTCCTCACCTCTTAGCGCCCGTTGTGACGGATATGCGTCAAGCCGCAAATGGTCTCAATTGGTGTGTCTTTGAGATGGAGAGACGCTACAAACTGATGAGCAAATTGGGTGTGCGTAACCTGGCTGGGTACAACCAAAAAATTGATCAAGCCAAAGACCGCTCAGAACTTATACCCAATCCGTTTAGCCTCACACCCGAGTCGCCCGAACCCCTTGATCGATTGCCATTTATTGTGGTTGTCATCGATGAATTGGCTGATTTGATGATGGTTGTCGGTAAGAAGATAGAAGAGCTTATAGCTAGACTTGCTCAAAAAGCGCGAGCTGCAGGGATTCACTTAATACTTGCCACCCAGCGTCCAAGCGTTGATGTGATCACAGGACTCATCAAAGCCAACATACCCACACGAATGGCCTTTCAAGTATCTAGCAAAATTGACAGCAGAACCATTCTTGATCAAATGGGTGCAGAGTCCTTACTAGGCATGGGGGATATGCTTTACCTTCCCAGCGGTAGTGGAATGCCTATTCGCGTTCACGGGGCTTTTGTGAGCGACGAGGAAGTCCACCGCGTTGTGAACTATCTCAAGTCTCAAGGCCCTGCCAACTACATCGAAGGTGTGCTGGAGGGAGGAACGGTTGACGGTGAATCTGATGGACCCGATCTTTTTGGCAACTCAGGGGGAGAGAAAGATCCTTTGTACGACCAAGCAGTTGAAATAGTCTTAAAGAACCGCAAAGCAAGTATCTCATTGGTACAAAGGCATTTGAAGATTGGCTACAACAGAGCGGCTCGATTGGTTGAGGACATGGAACACTCAGGCCTTGTCTCCTCCATGGGTACCAACGGACAGCGCGAAATCTTGGTGCCCACACGAGATGAGTAAACCTCACCAACCTTTTGTGCATTCATTCAAAAGAGGCTTGACGCGTCTCGTGAACAAAGTTCAATTCAGTTGCTCTCCTTTTCCAAGTTGTTCAAGACTTGTCTTTTTAGCGGGCCTCATATTAATTGCGCCGCCTGCCCGTGCAGATAGTTTGGACACCCTGAGTCAATTCATGAGGTCGACACAAAGCGGTCGAGCCCATTTCACCCAAATCGTCACCTCCCCCAATAAAGAGGGCAAAAAAGGTCGCGTTAAAAATTCTGAAGGTACCTTTACATTCCTCAGACCCCAAAGATTTCGGTTTGAATACGAAAAGCCTTTCCCCCAAACGATCGTAGCCGATGGCCAAACTCTGTGGCTTTATGATCCCGACATTGCTCAGGTAACCGCACGCTCACAAGAGAAGGCCCTTGGATCGACACCCGCCAGTTTAATTGCATCTGCACCCGATTTACATGCATTAGACAAAGACTTTATCTTAAGCTCAGAGCCCTCAACAGATCAAATACAGTGGGTTCAAGCCACCCCCCGGGCACAGGACTCACAACTGCAATTGGTACGCATTGGGCTTAGCACTAACGCACAGCAAGTCCAGTTGAGTAAGCTTGAGATTTTGGACGCCTTTGGACAAAAGTCAGTCATTAGCTTTGACAGATTTGAGATCAATCCTGGCTCTATTGGTGCGGCTAGTTTTAAATTCGCCCCCCCTCTTGGGGTTGAAACTCTAAGACCCTAAACTACAGATTCGTGCACCCCTCAGATCAACCCCTTGCTGAACGCCTCAGGCCTGAAACACTTTCTCAGGTGATTGGTCAATCACACTTACTTGGGGACGGTATGCCACTTCGAGTAGCATTTGAATCGAGGACACCGCACAGCTGTATTTTGTGGGGCCCGCCTGGAGTGGGTAAAACCACTCTGGCACGCTTGATGGCGCATGCTTTTGATGCCAACTTTATCAGCATCAGTGCAGTTCTTGGTGGGGTAAAGGAGATTCGAGAGGCAGTAGATCTCGCTGAGAAATACGCTTCAAGCCCCGTCCATCCCACTCGTACATTGGTGTTTGTAGATGAGGTTCACCGTTTTAACAAAACCCAGCAAGACGCGTTTCTACCCCATGTCGAATCTGGGCTTTTTACCTTTATTGGCGCAACCACTGAGAACCCTTCCTTTGAAGTGAACTCTGCGCTTCTCTCAAGAGCTACGGTTTATGTGTTGGAGCCTTTAAACCATTCAGATTTAGGTCGCATTATTGAAAATGCACTCGCACTGATTGGTAGCGTTGAACTTGACGCGGAATCTAAAGAGATACTGATCTCTTTTTCTGATGGGGACGCAAGAAGACTCTTAAATGCGCTTGAGACGTTGTGCATGATGGCACAACATGAAAAGATTTCAACGGTCAATGCCCCTTGGCTCACCAAAGTTATGGGCCAAAGGCTGAGGCGGTTTGACAAGGGGGGCGAGAATTTTTATGACACGATCAGTGCTTTGCATAAATCTGTTCGCGGCTCAGATCCAGATGCTGCGCTTTACTGGTTGGTCCGAATGCTGGAGGGCGGAGCGGACGCCAAGTACCTCTGTCGAAGACTGATTCGCATAGCCTGTGAAGATATCGGGCTCGCAGATCCAAGAGCTTTAAGTATTGCCGTAGACTGTGCACAGGTCTACGAAAGACTCGGATCTCCAGAAGGTGAATTGGCTTTGGCTGAGTGTGTGGTCTATTTAAGCATTGCGCCCAAATCTAACGCGGTTTACAACGCGTTCAATCAGACAAGGGCTTTGATTAAATCCCAGGGAACACAACCCGTGCCCCTTCATCTTCGCAATGCACCGACTAAACTTATGAAGGATTTATCTTACGGCGCTCAGTACCGCTACGCTCATAATGAGGAAAACGCTTTCGCAGCCGGGGAGAACTACTGGCCCACAGACATGAAGCCCACTGGGTTTTATCAACCCGTAGAGAGAGGCTTAGAAATTAAAATTGCGGAGAAAATGCGTTGGTTGAAAGAGCAAAATGAGATGGCTCTTCAAGTTTCTTTGAAAAAAAGCTGAACTAAGGATTTGAGCTAAAGCGATGAATTCAAGAATTTATCCAAACCAATCAGACCATGATTTCAATTCACATTAAGGTTAGATCAGGCAAGATCAACAAAGGAACATTCCGCTCATGGATACACTGATTCAACAAATTATCAACGGCCTGGTGCTGGGTAGCATGTACGCGCTCGTCGCACTTGGATACACCATGGTTTACGGAATTATTAATTTAATTAATTTTGCACACGGCGAAATTTTAATGATCGGAGCCATGACAAGTTGGACCATCATCGGTTGGATTCAAGAAACAACACCCAACGCTCCAGGTTGGTTGGTGCTCCTCATCTCATTAATCTGTTCATGTGTGGTGTGCAGTGCGCTCAATTTTGCAGTCGAGAAAATTGCTTACCGCCCGCTAAGAGGCGCCCCCAAGCTTGCCCCGCTCATTACGGCTATAGGTGTATCTATACTCCTTCAAAGTTTGGCCATGATTATTTGGAAGCCCAACTACAAACCCTACCCGACTTTACTGCCTAGCACGCCCGTACAAATTGGAGCTGCAGTGATCACGCCCACACAGATCATGATTTTGATCGTCACAGCCCTCAGTCTTGTCGCACTGATGTACTTGGTCCATAAAACACCATTGGGCCGGGCCATGCGGGCGACAGCTGAGAATCCGCGCGTCGCATCCCTCATGGGTGTTAAACCCGACATGGTCATATCTGCCACATTCATCATAGGCGCCGTACTGGCCGCTCTTGCAGGCGTGATGTGGGCATCCAACTACGGCACCATCCAACACACCATGGGATTTCTGCCTGGACTAAAAGCCTTTACTGCAGCCGTATTTGGCGGCATTGGTAACTTAGAAGGTGCTGTGGTGGGGGGTATATTGCTTGGACTGATAGAGTCCATTGGATCAGGCTATATTGGTGAGCTGACAGGAGGGGTTTTAGGGAGTCAGTACTCTGATATTTTTGCATTCATTGTATTGATTGGTGTCCTGACGCTAAGACCCTCTGGACTGCTGGGCGAGCGAACGGCAGAGCGCTCATGATCCTCCATTGAATTCTTCATTTTTTATCCATGCAAAATCAACGCACTCAGCAAAGTAAGCCTTTCTCCCTGAGCCCACCAAGTATGGGTTTGAAGGTACTGTTCACAGCAGTAGCACTGCTGCTACCAATACTCCTTCAAGTGTTTGGAAACGCTTGGGTCAGGATTGCTGACTTCGCTCTTCTTTATGTATTACTTGCCCTTGGACTCAATATTGTTGTGGGTTATGCGGGGCTCTTGGATATGGGGTACGTTGCATTTTTTGCTGTTGGTGCTTACATGTACGCCCTTTTAGCCTCACCCCAACTCACCAACGCCTTTCCTTGGGTTGCAGCGATGTTTCCAGATGGGCTGCATACGCCGCTCTACGTTGCAATACCTCTGAGCGCCCTCTTTGCGGGTATGTTCGGACTATTACTGGGCGCGCCAACCCTCAAACTCAGGGGCGACTATCTTGCTGTTGTGACTCTTGGGTTTGGAGAGATCATTCGCGTTTTCTTAAACAACTTGGACCGCCCCATTAACATTACCAATGGTCCTAAAGGCATTGGTGAAATCGATCCCCTTACCGTCATGGGGATCCCCTTATCCCGCAAGTTAGATCTAGGCTTTACAGAACTTCCCTCTGTGACACTCTACTATTATTTATTCATCGTCTTGGTAGGATTTAGTATTCTCATTTGTTCAAGACTTGAGCACTCGCGTATTGGTAGAGCGTGGATGGCCATTCGCGAAGATGAGATTGCAGCAAAAGCGATGGGCATTAATACACGAAACTTAAAACTAACAGCGTTTGGCATGGGCGCTACGTTTGGAGGCGTCTCAGGGGCTATGTTTGCGTCCTTTCAAGGGTTCGTCTCGCCCGAGTCCTTTAGCCTCATGGAGTCGGTCATGATTCTGGGGATGATCGTTTTGGGGGGTATTGGGTACCTGCCAGGCGTGGTCTTAGGGGCCCTGCTTCTAGCTGCATTGCCAGAGGTACTTCGATACGTCGCGGGACCCTTGCAAGAGCTGACGGGCGGACGTCTAGATGCAGCAATACTCAGGCAACTTTTGATTGCTTTGGCGATGGTGAGTGTTATGTTGTTGCGTCCCCGCGGCCTTTGGCCATCACCAGAGCATGCTGAGCAAGATCAGATCTCCAATGACGATCAGCCGGAGGAAGCGCATGCTTGATACGCACCCGTCTACAGTTGAGATCAACCCGCCCCCTGCACTCAGTGTGAAAGGGGTCTGTAAAAGCTTTGGTGGTCTACAAGCATTAAAGGATATTGATTTAAACATTATTCAGGGCACTATCCACGGTCTGATTGGCCCTAACGGCGCGGGTAAGACAACTTTCTTTAATATTATTTCAGGGCTTTACCCTGCTGACGCGGGTGAATTTCGTCTTTTAGGTAAGCCCTACAAACCCTCTCAGGTTCACGAGGTCGCTCGTGCGGGGATTGCGAGAACGTTTCAAAACATCAGACTCTTTAAAGAGATGAGTGTCTTAGAGAATGTTATGGTTGCGCGGCATGTGCGTACACACTCCGGTCTTTTGGGGGCTATCTTTAGAACGCCTTCATTTAAAAGAGAAGAGCATGAAATCAAACTCCGCGCTTACGCACTTCTAGACTATGTGGGTATTGAGCGCTTTGCAAGTCTAAAAGCCAAGACGCTCAGCTACGGGGACCAAAGACGACTAGAGATAGCAAGGGCGCTAGCAACAGACCCTCATTTGCTAGCCCTAGATGAACCTGCAGCGGGTATGAATGCAACAGAAAAAGTTGAACTCAAGCATTTAATTGAACAAATTCAACGCGACGGTAAAACTGTACTTCTCATTGAACATGATGTTAAATTGGTGATGGGTTTATGCAAAACAATCACAGTTCTAGACTATGGAACCAAGATCGCGCAGGGCTCTCCCAGTCAAGTCCAACAAGATCCACTTGTGATCAAAGCCTATCTGGGTTCTAGCGCAACACCTACAACGGACTCATCGGATCAAAAGTCATGAACCCCTCAGCCCCCCCGGTTTCAACCACTCAGGCCAACCAGCAACCTATGTTGAAGGTCACGGATTTACACGTCCACTACGGTGGTATCAAGGCCGTCAAAGGCGTGAGCTTTGAAGTGCAAAGGGGTCAACTCGTTGCACTGATTGGATCTAACGGGGCTGGCAAAACCACCACCCTGAACGCTATAGCGGGCACATTGGCTGTCGCAAGCGGAGCCATTCAATTTGAGGGATCCAACATAAGGGGCGTAGGAGCTTGGGACATCGTACGCTCAGGACTTGCAATGGTGCCAGAGGGTAGAGGCGTCTTCACAAGAATGAGTATCTTGGAGAATCTTCAAATGGGTGCGTATTTGAGGAGTGACAAAGCGCTAATCCAAGCTGACCTAGAGGAGGTATTTGAAACCTTTCCCAGGCTTAAAGAGAGAACGCACCAACTTGCTGGAACCTTATCGGGGGGCGAGCAACAAATGCTTGCAATGGGACGCGCGTTGATGAGTCGCCCCAAACTTGTTTTGCTGGATGAACCCTCCATGGGGTTGTCGCCCTTGATGGTTGACAAAATATTTGAGGTCATCGCTGACATTTCTAAAAAGGGAGTGAGTATCCTACTCGTTGAACAAAACGCTCAACGCGCGCTCCAAATAGCAGATAACGCCTTTGTAATGGAATCAGGTTGTGTGGCCTACTCGGGTCGCGCAGCGGAACTCTTGCACGACTCAAGGATTAAGGCGTCATATTTGGGTGAGAACTGAGCTTAATGGTAGCCGGTTGCCAAGGATTCAAACTTGGTAATATTTTTCAAGAACGCAAGCTTCACCGAGCCCGTTGGACCATTACGCTGTTTGGCAATGATGATCTCGGCCACGCCCGGCTCCTTGGATAACTCTTTGGTGTAATAGTCATCTCTGTAGATGAACATAATCACATCCGCATCTTGCTCAATCGCACCAGACTCACGAAGATCGGACATCATTGGTTTTTTGTCAGTCCGTTGTTCGACCCCGCGGTTTAACTGCGAGAGCGCTATAACCGGACATTGCAACTCTTTGGCAAGCATCTTCAGACCCCTGGAGATCTCGCCCAGCTCAGTCGCTCTGTTATCCCCGTCGGTTCCGTTACTCCCGGACATCAACTGCAAATAATCAACGACGATTAATCCCAACTTCCCGCACCTCCTAGATAGACGCCTCGCGTTCGCTCTGAGCTCGCTTGGCGTTAAACCAGGGGACTCATCGATGAACATGGAGGACTTACCGATTCTGTCCGAGGTCTCTATGAGTCTGGACCATTCATCGGGCTGGAGCTTGCCGGTTCTGAGTCTATTTTGATCAATTCGGCCAAGGGAGCCCACGATCCTCACGACCAACTGTGCTGCCCCCATCTCCATCGAGAAGATAGCGACCGGCAACCCCTCATTGAGTGCAACATGCTCTGCAATATTAATGGCCAAAGCAGTCTTGCCCATCGAAGGCCTTGCAGCCAAAACGATCAAGTCCCCGGCCTGCAGGCCCGAGGTCATTCTGTCTAAATCAATGAACCCAGTCGGCACGCCCGTTACGTCATTGGGATTGGCCGACATCTCCTTCACGCGTTCCAATAAAGACGCGCCTAGGGTGTCCATCTTTTGAAAACCTTGGCGTTTACGAGCACTCTCCTCGCCGACATTAAAAATCTTTTGTTCAGCTTCATCCAGTATGGTGGGCACGGCCCGTCCACCTGTGTTCATGGCGCTAGTGGTGATCTCCTCACTCACACTTAGCAATTTTCTGAGCATAGCGCGTTCACGCACTATTTCAGCAAAGCGTCTAATATTGCTCTCGCTTGGGATGTACTGAGCGAGTGAATTTAAATACTCAATATTACCCGCCTCTTCAGCTTTGCCTTGTGATTTGAGGTGCTCAAATACGGTGAGGGTATCGGCTGCCCGGGCTGCGTTCATCAGTGCATAAATTGCACCAAATATGAGTCGATGCTCGTAGCGATAAAAATCTTCTTCAGTTAACAAATCTCCAATTTTGTCCCACGAAGAATTGTCCAGCAATACGCCCCCTAGAACACTCGACTCAGCCTCTAAAGAGTGAGGGGGAATACGAAGCTGTCCTAAAGCAGGTAATGCGTTCTCGTCTACGCCGTCATATTCGCCTTCGCCCTCACTATAGCCCTGGCCCCCTATTTCGGCATCAGCGTACGCATGGCCTTCATCTCCCGTGTACTGATCTACATTGAACTGTATTTCTGTCTCTAAAAAATCGGGTTCATCAAAGGAGTTCTGCAGATCTTGTTCACCTTGAATATTTTGTGCAATATCCGTCTCTAAAATCTCGGGTACTGAGGCAGCGGTGTTAGGTATTCCTGGCTGTGGGAGTTGGTTCGCACCAGCTTGGTCCATTTGAGAAGTATCAGCGCGCGCGCCAAATTCCTCACTGGGACCTTCGGATTGAGGTCCATCATGGGGCGTTTGATCGTTGGATTGCATAACTGATAATTCTTAAAATGGGGTGAGGGCTTTGTTTTACAAATCGCTTAAACAGAAGTTTAGGTCACCCCTGAAGTCAATCTTAATTCGGCGCAGTTAAACTTTATCGAGTGCACTGGTGAATGAGTCTGCGTAAAACTCATCAGCCGGCAACCCAATCTGGGTGTAGGCTGCTTTAGCACTATCAACCACTATGGGAGCACCACACGCATAAACCTGATAGTTCGATAGATCTTTAAAATCCTCAATCACACCGTTGTGTACAAATCCGGTGCGCCCCGTCCAAGCATCACTTTGCAGCGCATCCGAGACGACAGGAATATAGGTGAGGTTGGGCATCTCCTTGACTTGATCTAGGATCCAGTCATGCATATACAAATCTGCTGGCCTACGTGCGCCCCAGTAAAAACTAACGGGCCTTGTATTACCGTTAAACCGCATCTCCTCTATTAATGCTTTGATAGGTGCAAAACCGGTGCCTGAGGCCAAGAAAATTAAGGGCTTCTCAGCTTCTCTTAAAAAGAACGAGCCCTGGGGACCTTCAATGCGCTGAATTTCTTTTTCTTTCATAGCACCAAACACATGATCTGTAAACACGCCTCCAACCATGTGGCGGATGTGGAGTTCGATGTGAGGGGTTTCTGCGCTGACCGTATGGGGGGCGTTGGCCATAGAGTAACTCCTCCTGGATCCGTCGCGCAACAAAAAATCAACATATTGACCTGCCTTGTATTTAATTAACTCCCCAGCAGGCACTTGCAACTTCACAAGCATCACATCTTCTGTTTTGCGCTCGAGCGAGAAAACGCGCACAGGCATCTTTTTAATGGGAAACGCACCCTCTTCGACCACTTGCTTGGATTCAAGCACGAGGTCGGTCTTAGCAGTTGAGCGACAGGTCAAGATAAGACCTTGGGCTTTTTCCTCTGCGCTCAAGGCTTTCGCTTGATGATCGCCCATAAAAACCTCACCCGAGATCACCTTGCACTTGCAAGATCCGCACGCCCCGTCCTTACACCCGTAGGGGAGTCCGATACCTTGTCGGATGCCCGCTGTGAGTAAAATTTCATCTGAGTCGGCTTGAAAAGTACGTCCACTGGGCTCAACCGTGATCTGAAAGCTCATCTTTGTGTATCCTTAGACATTTAAATTAAGTAGCTCATCTTTAGCTAACCCTCAATTTTGCCCTCAAATCAAACCCCTTTGGGCGCTTTGCCCTCCCGTTTTAGAAAAGAACGGCTTTTAATTGTCGGATGTGGGGATATTGGCGTGCGTTTGGCACGTCTGGCTCGGCCAAATGTACGCTTAATTGCACTCACATCAAATAAAGACCGGATTCAGGAGCTGAGAAATCTTGGAATCACACCCATCACGGGAGACTTAGACGATCCACAGACTCTTAGTAGGCTCAGCGGATTGGGAACCCGGATTGCCCACCTCGCCCCCCCGCCCTCGGTTGGCGAACAAGACACGCGCACACAAAACCTGCTCAAAGCTTTGTTGAGAAGGAGTCCTGCACGCCACTTGGTTTACGCATCAACCACTGGGGTATACGGGAACTGCTCAGGTGAGTGGGTGAATGAGACTCGGTCCTTGAACCCCACCACGCAGCGGGCCAAAAGGAGAGTTCACGCTGAGGGGTTAATGAGCTTTTTAGGCAACGCTCGTTCTAGTGCTATCCAGGTCACAACACTAAGAGTACCGGGCATTTACGCATTAGACAGAGAGAACGGTACGCCCGAGGCAAGGCTGAAAAAAGGGACCCCAGTGCTAGAACCCAGTGCTGATGTCTACACCAACCATATCCAAGCAGACGATTTGGCTCGCGCATGTTGGACTGCGGTTTGGAGAGGGCCCACACAAAGGGCAATCAACACAAGCGATGACACCCAAATGAGAATGGGGGAGTACATGGACTGGGCTGCTGATCACTTTCATCTAGAACGCGCCCCCCGCATGGGTTTAGAGGAGGCACTCCGCACACTCCCTCCCATGCAACTTAGTTTCATGCAAGAGTCAAGGAGACTCTTGAACCATAGGCTTAAAAAAGAGCTCAAACTAAGTTTGAAATACCCGACCATCAAAGAGGGACTAAGCTTAAAAGAATCAACCTAGAAAAACAACTTACTAGGAGTCCTCTTTAAGCCTAACAGTTAGCTACTACCGCATTCCCATCCCTTGGATATCAAAGATATGCTGCGCCTCCCTTGGCAAACAACGCCAGTACTGCGCCATTGCCGGGACCTTAGCGTTCAAAGCCGCTGCAGCCTCCCATCCCCAACGAGGTTTGTACAAAAAGGCTCTGGCGAGCGCGACCAAATCAGCTTCACCATTTTTAATGATGTCATCAGCTTGGTGCGGATCCGTGATCAAGCCAACTGCAGTTGTTGTCAGATCACTTCTTTCTTTAGCAAGTTTTGCAAAGGAGACTTGGTAATTGGGGCCGAGCGCGATTTTCTGGTTTTGCGCCACTCCGCCAGATGAAATATGAACGAAATCGGCTTGTGCATTTTTAAGGATCAATGATAAATCTGCTGTCTCCTCGGGTGTCCACCCACCCTCTACCCAATCGGTTGCGGATATGCGAACGCCCAGTGCTCCTTTGAATACGGCTCTTACCTCTTTAAAGACTTCCATTAAGAAACGAATTCGGTTCTCAAAAGGTCCTCCGTATTGATCGGTGCGCAAGTTGGCAATGGGGGATAAAAATTGATGCAGTAAATAGCCATGCGCTGCATGCAACTCCACAGCCTCAATTCCCATCTTTTGCGCGTAAGTTGCACTTTTAATAAAACCGTCTACTATTTTTTGCATCTGCGCTGCATCAATCGCATGAGGACTGCGCTCGCTGCTCAGGTGCGGCACGTCCGAGGGACCCCAAGTCTCCCACCCCGCATCCTGCCCCTGTCCAACGGGTAGCAACTGCCCCCCTTTCCAAGGCACTGCACTTGAGGCCTTGCGCCCAGCGTGAGCCAATTGGATACAAACAGGCACTCTCGGCGCAAGTGCGCGAGCGCGTGTCAAGTGACTCTCTATGGAGGCCGCATGCTCGTCGTCCCAAAGCCCCAAGCACTTGGGCGTAATACGTCCCTCAGGTGTGACTGCAGTGGCCTCGATGGTGAACATGCCCGCGCCGCTGTTGAGCAAGTTAGCCCAGTGCATCAAATGCCAATCATTGGCGTATCCGTCAACAGATGCGTATTGGCACATGGGAGCCACGACAATTCGGTTGTCCAAATGCACAGCTCCTTGAGGAGCGCTAAGGTCTAGGGGGGAGAATAAATGACTCATGGATGGGTTGAATTAGGTTTGTTGGGTGTAAGGGGGTGTATGCGCTATATCTGAAAATCCAAATCCAATCTTAACTGCACACTTGAAAAACTTTGACTTGGTCTGGAAATATCCTTCAATTAACGATTTGAAAGCACTTTCTCACCTACCCTCACGCAACAACTTTACCTGAGATTGACCTCCAAAACGACTCAAGCCCTTTGATTCCCTGTCGATCTATTAGGTGCACAAAAAGCAGATACCCGTGGACTTAATGCGTTTTATTAATACTTTCAAACTACTCTTATCTCCCCTCCTTCTCACATGCCTTATTTCATGTGGTGGGGGCGGAGGTGGGGGCTCGTCTGGGGGCGTCGGGGCGCACCCAGTCACAAACGGATTGGCAACGCAGACCGGAACTTTCTTAGACAGTGCAGTCAGCGGAATGAGCTACAAAACGGGGACACAAACGGGGACTACGGACGCAAATGGTAACTATGACTATGTACCCGGTGAAACGGTGACTTTCTCAATTGGCGCCATCACCTTTCCCCAGACCACAGCGATGTCAACAGTTACCCCCCTCAATATGAGCACAACGGGTTCATTGAACGACCCCGTGGTCACCAATGTGGCCTATTTACTGCAATCCCTTGACAACAACAACCACCCTGATGACGGTATTCAAATTGACTCGCGAGTAGCCGCACTGGCAACTTCAAATGTCAACTTCAACCAAGATCCAAGCGCCTTTGCAGCGGATCCAACCGTTGTCAAACTGATCACTGCTGTGGACAAATTAAAAACCACCCCGTCCAGTATCACCACATCCAGTGCTGCTGCTCATTTTGGTAAAACACTTCTAGGTTTAGTTGACCAAAGTGTGATTCCCTCCCTAGGATGTGACACCATCAACACACAAACAGTCATAAGCAGAACGAGTTATTCCACCAATTTTTGGGGCAACGTTGTTGTAAAGCCTAAGAATAAAAACGGCTTTGTCTATGACGGAGACTTTCGCAATATTGGGTCCAACCCAGGTGGGGCGTTTGGATGGTACAAACCAAAGGCCGGCTCCAATGAGCTCATCATTGCGCAAAGTAGTGGTCAATGGGACGCCAGCTATTCACCCCAGTACGATGTGTGGCTTCAACACTCCCAAAACACCAATATCGTCATGAGAATTGCAGTGACCCCCCTTCCCCAAGAAACCTCCACCACACCCAAATATATCGGTACGGCGATCTATCTCATGTATATCGGACCTGTGGGGACTTACCTAGACTTTCAGTTCGAGGGGGGTAGCGTACCGGTTGCATACTTCTCATTTATTGGTACCGATCCAAGTACCTTTTACACAGGCACAGCCGGCATGGACGGCGTCTTAGGAAACGCGGACGACGGAGTGTTTCCTTTGGGTATAAATCAAATTTGGCTGCAACATCAGCCCGGACAACCTAACTTTCCGCCCAATATGCACACTGGGGGTACCACCCCATACGGCAGAATGATCAGCTCCTCCGAGTGTTTGCTTACACCGGGTGGCTCGATTCAACTGTGGGGTGCGCCCTCTACAACCTCGGACCTATTGTTTAGCCCTAACGCGTTACACAATTTTTGGGGAACCGACGCACCCTTGTATACAGATACCAACGGGTACCAAGGTGCAATGGGTATTAGAGACGGGGTGAAGGCTGTCTCTGTCGTTAAATCTAATTGACGCCTTTGATAAACGCCTCCAACTGCTGCGCTCCCGCCCTGACCCGCAGGTCCATCATCTCACGCCCTAGCTCAGAACTTGAACGCTCGGGCTTTCCGCTTGCTCCAGCGTCCTTGTATCCCTGCACCTTATCGGTCTTGAGTTGGGAGATGCGCAGCGCTTGGGGACGCACGAACCAAAGCTCGGACGTATCTGCAACGCCAGCGTGATCGCCCCAATCACCTTGTGCAATACCCGCACGCTTGAGCACCGCTGCCTCAAGGCGAGCGTCGTAGTAAGCACTTAAATTAACCACCCTGACTCCCATGGGCTTCCAAGCCTGGGTTAAGTTTTGAGCGACCAACTCTTGTATCGGCATACTTTGACCATGGTCGGCCATCAGCACAATCAACTTGAAACCCGATAGATGCAAAGACGTACAGACATCGATGAGGGTTTTCGCAAATGTGTCCTCACTGATATTGATAGTGCCTGGATATAAAAAATTACCACTGGGTTTATCTAATTCACCCTCGGGCACAAAAGGGAGTACAGGCGCAACAAGAACGCGCTGAACATCCCCTGCAATTCGTAATGCAGAGTGCTGAACTATAAAATTATGTTTCCCTAGGGTCATATGGGGCCCACTTTGCTCAGTACCCCCAGTCGGAACAATAACGGTTGTAAAGCCTTCCTTTATTTTTTCAACTAGCTCTGGCCAAGTTAAATCCTCTAAACTCACCGTTGCGGTCAAATTGTGCTGAGATGGAGCACTTGTTTGAGCACTTGTTTGAGCACTCGCCCGAGAACACGGGGCTAAGAGAAAACAAATTATTAAAAACTCAAACCTCAGCAGACCTTTAAGTCTAATGGGTCTTAAAAATACAGATTTACTTAAAATATAAAGGGTAGATTTCATTGACTGGGATCTGAAGAGTCGAGGTGTCAGATAATAGCGTTAAAGTTGAATACTTCAAAAATTTCTTATCCGTATCGTTGTCCCACCTCTTGTAACAACCCCAACACAAATTTAGTGCATCATCATGCCTGATCTGACAAATACAACTTGGCTATACGATGTAATTTATCAATTTGTATTTCAATTAACGACCGCGCTTACTGCGCCGCTCAGATCGACCTCGGATATTTACTGGGTTTACTTAGTTAGCGCCTTAATCATAGGGATTGTTGTGGCTATGCGGCACAAGGAAATGGACAACGGTGCAAGTTCAGGATTTTGGAATCATTTTCAGTCTAAATATCTATCCAAAAAAACATGGGGTCACCCTTCTGCACTCCTGGATATGCGCTACTACGTTGTGAATGCTGTCGTGTTTCCTTTGCTGTTTGCGCCCCTCGCCCTTCAAAGCCAGACAGTGGTGAATTTTTTAAACAGTTGGTACTCAAGTGTTTTTGAGGGGGCGTCCCCGCATTTTTTTGCATCTTCCTCAGTACAGGAAATTGTCTTCAAAGTGATCTACACCCTCCTCTTCTTTGTAGCCTATGACGCAGGGCGATTCATAGCGCATAGCCTACTGCACGATGTAGAGTGGTTGTGGGAGTTTCATAAAATCCATCACTCAGCTGAAGTGCTCACCCCCTTTACTGCCTTTAGAGTTCATCCGATCGACTTAATGGTGATGGGTATTTTTCCTGCACTAACCACGGGCGTCGTTACTTGGGTGTTTCATGTATTCGTATCGCCCGAAATTGGTTTTTACACTTTACTCAACCTTCATGTCATCATTTGCCTCTTTAATCTTATCGATAATATAAGACATTGGAACGTTTGGGTCACCTACCCAGCGCCTCTGAACAAATGGTTCATCAGTCCCGCACACCACCAAC